>CALIMO010000033.1 GCA_938045655.1 uncultured bacterium | reverse complement strand
CGCAGCTTTTCAATGTTGTTCGTGGTGATATTTCACTTGTTGGTCCTAGGGCTTTAATTCCACAAGAGATTAATAAATCAAACCGAAAAAATGTTATTTTGGCAGTAAAAGCTGGTGTCACTGGATTGGCTCAGGTTTCAGGTAGGCGTGATATTTCTTTCGAAGAACGCCGCAGACTGGATGTTTATTATGTTCAAAACTGGTCAATTATTTTTGATATTCAAATTTTATTTAAAACTGTTGCAAGTGTAATTTTTCGAAGAGGGGCAAAATAATGCAAAATCCAAAATGGTTAAATGGTAAGAAAGTTGCGATTGTGACAGACTGGCTCACCACTTATGGTGGTGCTGAAAAGGTTGTTGCTACGGTTTCGGAGATTTTCCCTGAAGCGCCAATTTTTACATCGCAATATTCAGAAAAAGAAGTTGATTGGTTTTCAAAAAATGATGTTCGAGTTGGTTGGTTAAACATTTTTCCGGCAAAATTGCGTAAAATATTACCAGTTGGGCGAATTCTATATTTTCGAAATTTAGGCAAAAAACTAAAAGATTTTGATGTTATTATTTCAATTTGCTGTGCTGAAAGTAAAGGTTTGAACCTTTCGAATAATCAGCTCCATATTAGTTATTTACAAGGTCCTCCAATTCAATATTATTGGGGAATGTATAATGATTATATTGAAAATCCTGGGTTTGGTAGGTTGAATTTTTTGGTTCGATTTTTATTTAAATTATTGGTTAATCCACTCCGAAAAAATGATTTTAAACTTGCTCAAAAACCAGATTTTTTGATCGCAAATTCAAACTATTCTAAAAATGAGATTTCGAAGTATTATAAAAGAGAATCAACTGTAGTTTTTCCACCAGTAGAAATTAGAGAATTTAAGTTTCAAGATAAAAAGAAAAATTACTACATTACAACTTCTCGCCAAGTTAATTGGAAAAAACTTGATTTAGTGGTTGAAGCTTTTATCAAAAATGGCAAAAGATTGATTTTAGTTGGTGGCGGAGCTGAGCATCAAAAGTTAAAAAACCTTGCAAAAAACTCACAAAACATTGAATTTATTCAAAGAGTTAATAGCTCAAAAGAGCTTTCGAAGATTGTTGGCGAAGCAAAAGGTTTCATTTTTCCGAGTTTAGAACCTTTTGGAATTGCACCAATCGAAGCTCTTGCTACTGGAACGCCAATTTTAGCATTTAATAAAGGTGGTTCGCAAGATTATATTCAAGATGGTAAAAACGGTGTATTTTTTGATAAGCAATCAGTTGATTCAATCTTAAATGCTATTAAAAAATTCGAAAAATTAAATTTTGACGCTAAAAAAGTTTCAGAAAGTGCTAAAAGTTTTTCGAAAGATAATTTTAAGAAAAATTTCGAAAGAGAAATCAGGAAAGGATTTAATGAAAAATTTTAAAAAACTTAGTTTAGCTGAAAAAATATTATTTTTTGCGCCATTTATGGTTTGGTTTTCGTATTACCCAAATTTTAATTTTGGAAAAGCAGCTGGTGCGAATTTAGAATTTTCAATTGCTCTAA
>CALIMO010000032.1 GCA_938045655.1 uncultured bacterium | reverse complement strand
GCCAAGCTGTTAAAATTCCCTCAGGCTTATCATAGTTCGAAAATAGAAAATCAGTAGTAACGAGCTCTAAAACCGCATCACCCAAAAATTCAAGTCGTTCATTATGCTCGCTTGCCGACTTTTTATGTTCGTTTAAATAGCTTCGATGCGTTAATGCAGTCACCAATAAATCAATATTTTCGAAATCATAACCAAGTTTCTCTTTCGCCCATTCATGATAGGGTGCCAATAAAATTCCACTCATTATAAGTTCTCCTGTCTAATTTTTTTCATCGCAAGCAAAATTAGCTTACCGATATCTTCATATTCAATCTCATCCAACGCATCAGAAAAACTAAACCATCTAATACCATTCATCCAATCTTCTTTTTGAATTGCATCAGTATCACCAAGCGCTTTCACTAAAAAAACTTGAGTCGTCATTAAAACAAGCTTATCAATTCGCCTATATCGAAAATTGATTTTACCAAGCCAGCCAATAATTTTTACATCATGAAGACCCGCTTCTTCCCCAATTTCACGCTTAGCAGTTTCTTGAGCCGTTTCTCCTTCTTCGATATGGCCTTTCGGAATTGTCCAGCGGTCTTTCGAATCTTGAATCAGCAAAATTTCAACTTCATTTTTTTGATTACGACGAAAAATTACGCCACCAGCGGTTGGTTCACGAACAATTTCCTGAATTGAAGACCTGCGTGTTCTATGAAAATATTTTCGAAAATGTTCAACCTTCTTGTTCGCCATTTTGTTCCTCCACAAAAAGCTTATACGCCGTTCCTAATACGCCGTTAATAAACTTACTTGAATTATCGGAACCAAACGCTTTAGCAAGCTCAACTGCTTCATTTATAGCCACTTTTGGCGGAACCGTTTCCCGAGAATAAAGCAATTCATAAAGCCCCATTCTTAAAACATTACGGTCAATTCGCGCAATCTGTGAAATTGGCCATTCCGGTGCCATTGGCTGAAGTTTCGTATCCAGTTCAACCTGTCTTTCAATAATCCCGTTTAATAAATCTTGAACGAATTGCTTATCCCCAATCGCTTCTTCGTATTGCTTCATATTTCGAAAAATAATCTCAGCCAAGTCAACAGTTTTATCTTGTGCCTGAGAGCGAAATTCATATTCATAAAGTGTTTGAAGAACAACAATCCTTCCTAAATGTCTATTTGATGCCATTTTTACGTAAGGTTCTTTCCTATATTAAAATATTATTATTTTTTGTCAAATGAAAATTAAAACGCCAGCAAATTAAGCAGCTAGCGTTTTGTTTTCTTCGAGTTGCTTGTTTAGAGCTTTACCAGATTGTTTTTTAGTTGTGTAAACTTTCACTGGTGATTTTTTATTAACTCGACGAGCTAAATCCAATCGCAAGTGGCTGCGTCGCAAACCAGTCTTTCGAGGACTACTCTGTTTCTTTGGCTGTGCCATTTAAAGTTTCTCCTTAGGTTTATTATTTTCCTTCAACATCAATTATACCTTAATTTTAAAGATAAAGCAAGCTTTTTATAAATCTATTGTTGACTTTTTATTATTTTTATGCTATAATAAAATCATTATGAAAAATTATGAAAACAAAAATAATCAAATTCAAAATAAAGAAATAGTAAAAATTAGTAGAAAGAAGCTGAAACAATTTGGCGCTTTAGCAATGACCGCCGGAGCGCTTGGTGGTTGGTTTGGCCACGATACTTATAAAAATTATCAAGAAAACCACCCACCAGAGATTTTCCAAAAAAGTCAAACTGAAGGTTTAGACAACTCTGAAATGGATTTTTCAAAACTTAAAAAAATTTCAGATGATGGCGGTGTAATCCATCTGCAAAAAGGAGACGCCATAAGAAGCTCAACTAGTGAATATTATAAAAACCCTGAAAATTACACTTTCAGTGAATCAAACCACTCAGCAATTGGTATCATGAATGTCGGCAAGGACTTTATTGCTAAGGGAGAGGTTTATCTACAAGATGGAAACAATCCAAAATTAATCACTAGAATTGAAAATTTCGAAACAACCTCAACAGGTGAAAAAACCAATATTGATTTAAATGTTGATAAAGATGGCTGGGTTGCAGTTGATGCAAACAGAGAAGATTTTCAGCAAAAATAATAAAATGGAGGAATAGATCTCCATTTTATTTATTTAACAACAAAGTTAATTAATTTATTCGGAATGAAAATTTCTTTCAAAATCTCCTTGTCTTGCAAGAATTTCGAAACATTATCTTCTGCTTTTGCAGCAGCAAGAATTTCATCCTTTTCAGAGTTTGCCAAGACTTTAATTTTTCCGCGGAGTTTTCCATTAACTTGCACAATAATTTGAATTTCATCAGTTTTCAAAAGCTCTTCATTCCATTTTGGCCAGCCAGATTTTTCAATAAAGTCATCATTTCCAAGCTGCTGCCAGAGTTCGCTCGAAATATGTGGAGCAAATGGAACAAGCATTTTAAGTAAATCTTCTAAAACAAATTGCCAATCGTTCGAAAAACCTTCAAGTTTCAATTTATAAAGATCATTTACAAATTCCATCAGAGCAGCAACCGCAGTATTTAGGCTTTCGCGGTGAAAATCTTCAGTAACTTTCTTGATGGTTTTATGCTGGATTTTTTGGACTTCAGCAAAATTTGAAAGATTTTCAGCAGATTTTTCAGATTCAATAAATTCTTGAACCAAAACCCAAACACGATTCAGGAAACGATAAACTCCAGCTATACCTCGTGAATCCCAAGAAGCATCAACTTCATATGGAGCAATAAACATTTCATAAGTTCGAAGTGAATCTGCACCATATCCTTGGTCAATGACTTCAAGCGGATCAATAGTATTCCCTTTTGATTTACTCATTTTCGAACCATCTTCCGCATTAATATATCCGTGATAAAGGAGTTTTTTAACCGGTTCTGCAAAATTAGTTAGTCCCAAATCTCTAAAAACATGAGTCCAAAAACGAATATACAACAAATGCGCAACTGCATGGTCGCCACCAACATAATAATCAACTGGTGCCCAGTAATTTACAAGCTCAGGATCCCAAGCTTGCTTAGAATTTCGAGGGTCAGCATATCGCAAAAGATACCAGCTCGAACAGGCGTAACCATCCATCGTATCAGTTTCACGTGCCATTTTTTCGCCATTAATTTCAACTGTAATGAATTCTCTACTTTTAGCAAGGGCCGACTTTCCAGAATCATCAGGTTTAAAATCGCTCAAAGTTGGAAGCATCACAGGCAATTGATCCTCGGGGATTAAATGCTCTTTCCCATCTTTGTCATAAGCAATAGGAATGGGGCAGCCCCAATAACGCTGCCGAGAAATCAACCAATCTCTCATTTTATATGTAGTTTTCGAATGACCAATTCCAGATTCTTCAAGCCAGCCTAAAATCTGTTCGCGAACATCCTCTGATTTTTGACCGTTAAATTCACCAGAGTTAACCATAACTCCTTCTCCATGATAGCAAGAATCATCATCCGCCATGTTCTCAGGCTTCTCAACAACTTTTATAATATCTAAATCAAATTTTTTAGCAAATTCAAAATCTCTCTCATCATGAGCAGGAACCGCCATAACAGCTCCTTCACCATAACCCCCAAGTACGTAATCACTCACCCAAATTGGGATTTTCTTACCATTCGCTGGATTTATTGCATAACTTCCAGTAAAAATTCCCGTCTTTTCTTTATTTTCTTGGCGCTCAATTTCAGATTTTTTAAGTGATTTTTTCTTATATTCTTCAAGTTTTTCTCTAGTTAAATCAGTAGAGAGTTTTTCGAGCAATTCATGTTCTGGCGCAATAGTTAAAAATGCCACGCCAAAAATAGTATCTGGTCGAGTTGTAAAAACTTTAATTTTTTCACCTTTTGCATTTCCGTCAGCAATTTCAAATTCAATCTCAGCACCCTCAGATTTTCCAATCCAATTTCGCTGCATCGTTTTAATCTTTTCTGGCCAATCTAATTCGTCAATATCAGCCAAAAGTTCGTCAGCATATGCAGTAATTTTAAAGAACCACTGAGTCATTTGTTTTTTAGAAACTTCTTCGCCACAACGCCAGCATCGGCCATTTTCAACCTGCTCATTTGCGAGAACTGTTTTATCATTATCACACCACCACTGATAGCTTTCTTTACGGTAAGCTAGGCCTTTTTTATACATTTCGCGAAAAATCCACTGTGTCCATTTGTAATATTCTGGATTTGAAGTGTTAATTTCTCGCGACCAATCGATTGAAATTCCAAGTCGTTTAAACTGTTTTTTAAAATTTTCGATATTAGTTTTTGTGGCTTCTTGAGGTGAAATTCCAGTTTTAATTGCATAATTTTCTGCCGGTAAGCCAAAAGTGTCCCAACCAATTGGGTTTAAAACATTTTTACCCTGCTGGCGATAAAAACGCGCGATCGAATCAACAATCGTATAGCTCCTTGCATGGCCTGTGTGAAGCCCTGCTCCACTTGGATACGGAAACATTCCCGAGATATACATTTTTTGTTTCGAAGAATCTGCTTCAACCTCATAAAGCTTTGATTCATCCCATTTTTTTTGCCACTTTTCTTCAATTTCAATCGGATTATATCTTTTCATACTATTTTAAATTATACCAAAAATAGTATAAAAAATCAAAAAATCACCATAAAGCGATCTTATCACAAATATATTCACTCTCATCAGTTAAGTAAACCTCAACCAGCTCATTATTTTTGTAAAATTCAATTCTGTTTTGAAGATTGCTAATTTCCGGCTCAATAACATTATTCCACCAACTTTTACCAGAACGATATACAACACGCCTTTTATACTCTTGCATCACTCTTTCATTAAGAGCATTTGGCAAAATAAGTATAAAACTAATCTTTTTTGAAAGTAGTCGCTTTAAAATCTCATCATCTTCACTAATAAATATAATTTCGAAATTACCCGAATAATATTCTTCTTCAATTTTCTGTACACAAAAATCAAAAAAATTAGATCTTTCAGCTTCATTCATCATTTTAGTTGTACTACTTTCATTAAATTCCATATCTAAAAATCGATTTTTAGATATTTTCGAAAGAGTAGTTTTACCCAAACAAGGATAAGCTGCAATAATTTTAGTTTGCATTTATTTCTTTCAAAAATTCATCTTCATCCATAACTTTTACGCCTAGTTTTTCAGCCTTCGAAATTTTTGTTGCACCAACTTTTTC
>CALIMO010000031.1 GCA_938045655.1 uncultured bacterium | reverse complement strand
CTTATTTTGTAGTAATAATATATCGTATAGCTAATTTTGTAGGTATTGATAAAGATATACTTCTAATTTTTATAAATAATATATTAATTCTTCTTTCTTCATTATTTATAATGGCTATTATCTATGTTAAATTTAATAAATCTGTATTTTCTATTATATCAACATTTATTATTGCTATAATAAACTTTTCTCCATATTCTACGGTATTTTATACGGATACTGTTGGTCTGTTTTTTGTTGCTTCTCAATTACTTATTCTTTTACTTATTGAATTATATGCAAAAAAAGGTAATGGCTATATACTAAAAATATTAACTATATTATTAGGGATTTTTGCTTATTTAGGGTATGCTATAAAGCCTACTACTTTAATATTGATGATATCAATATTCCTATCTTCGTTATTTTTCATAAATAAGTGTCGAAATATTAAAATAATCGCAAAATATTTTGGTTTATTTATATTTGGAGCTATTTCTTCCTTTTTTGTATTAAATACTTTAATTGTATCTTCTAACGGTTTTGCGAAATATTCCAGTAGTCAAATCCGCGAAAAAAGAACTGGATTTTTGCATTATTTAGGTATGGGATCTATGCGAGGGCTTCCACCTTATAATGAATGTAATACTGGATCATATTGCCCGAGATATGCTGATGATACTGCTGCTAAAGGTGCAAGAGAGCGTGAGAAAGTAAGTTTAAATATATTTATTGATAGTTTGACGAATAATTTTCCTTTTGGATGGCTTAAATTTGCTATTTTAAAGATTTCAAATTTCTTTAACGACGGAACGTTCGGAGTGTGGGGAGAGGGTTCTAGTAGAAATAATTTCATACAGTTTTTAGCTGAAGGTAATATAGTGCATAAATTTAGGCGTTTTCTATCTTGGAATGGTGATAAATTTCGGCTATTTAGTGTTTTTATTTCTATTATGTGGGGAACTATTCTTACTTTATTTACAATTTTTATCTTTAAATCAGCTAATAAGTTTAAATACTATCATGTAGTTTTACTATTTTTCACTCTTTTAGTAGTTGCATATCAGGTTTTATTTGAAAGTAGGGCAAGATATATTTTTATATATTTACCTATTTTTATAGTAGGCGCTGCGTTTGGTTTAAATTTTATATTGGAGATGTATAATGGCCGTAATGAAAAAAGATAAAATAACCATATTTAAAGTCAATTTAGTATTATCTGATACCTTAGCGGTTGTGAGCTCATTTATGCTAGCATATTTTGCGCGAACTCATCTTGATTCCCGTGCGTATTATTTTGCGCCAAATATCTGGAATTTTGTATTTTTGGCGGTTTCGCTTCTACCACTTTGGCTGGCCATTAACTATTTCTTTGGTCTTTATGATCGTTCGGTATTTTTTTATCGGCCAAAAGAGTATGGTAGAGCTTTAGTTGTTTCAATAATTAGTATTATGGCGATGATCTCTTATGAATTTTTCACTGGCGATGAAGTTTTTCCAGTTCGAATAATCGCAGTTTTCTTTGTTCCAATTAATTTCTTAATGATGATTATTGGTCGCGAAATAGTGCGTTTTATTCGCCGTGCTTTGATTCGAAGCGGTTTTGGCCGCCAAAAAGTTTTAATTATTGGTTCGAACTCTCGTTCAACAGAATTAGCTCAATTTTTTCACGATAATATTGATTTTGGTTATGATGTGATTGGAATGGTTTCGAAAAGTCAATTTTTACCAACGAAATCGGCTGTTCGACATTTTGCGAGTTTTAAAGATGCAGCTTTAAAAACGAATCCTGATATTTTAATTCAAACTGACACACTTAGGAGTGAAGATATTTATAATTATGCGATTGAAAATCATCTTGAGTATATGTTTGTGCCGCAACAAGATAGGCTTCTTTCGCAGATTAACACAATCGAAGTTATTGGCGGAACTCCAATTATTGATGTAAAAATTACAAAATTATTTGGAATGGGTCGAATATGGAAGCGTTTGATGGATTTAACTTTAGCGATCTTTGGTTTAATTTTAGT
>CALIMO010000030.1 GCA_938045655.1 uncultured bacterium | reverse complement strand
CCAAAAGCCCCGAGAGTGATATTAAAAAATCAGCGGAGCCGAAGGCGACTTCATTTTATTAGGCGAGCTTGCGAGCCTTTGAACCAATATAAAAATAACAAAATTTATTATTAGGGAAGTGGTTATTGTGGGCGGTAGGTTTTTAGTGTTGAAAAGCTCGTGGGTAACTAGAAGAGTTATCCAACAGCTTTTCAATACGACCCGCAGGGGAAAAACCGTTAAACCGTCCACATTAACCGCTGACCCAAAAAAGAATGCTTTTATCATTTGCTGTATTAGCAGTCACATTAGCTTGATTTGCATCTGAAATTGCTTTTGAAGAATCCAGAAGTGCTTTATCTGCATTTGTTTTTGCTGTTGTTGCAAGATTGTTTGCGCTAACAGATTGAGCCTGTGCTTGTTTCACATTACCATCTGCGATAACAGCTAATTTATTAGCCTCTGTTGCTTGAGTTAATGCTTGTGTTGCACTCTCAATCGCTTTTGTTGCACTAACATTTGCTTCAGCCGTATTTTTATCCGCATTATTAGCTTTATCTACGGCTTCACCTGATTTAGTTAACGCTTGAGTAGATTGTGTATTTGCCAATTTTACACTTTCAACTGCGCTTTCGGCATTTACTTTTGCCTCATTAGCGATTTCTCTTAATTGCGTACTGGTACGCTCTGCACTTTCTGCTTTGGCAATCGCTTGATTGGCAAGTGCTGTATTTTCTTGCGCTGTTTTAACCGCACTTTGCGCTTGGGTTAATGCACTATTTACATTGGCATTTGCGATGTTCGCTGTGCTTAATGCGGTTTGCGCCTCGGTTTTTGCTTGAGTAGCGTTATTATTTGCCTGCTCTGAGGTCGCTTTGGCTTCTGTTGATTGGTTCAACGCATTACTTGCTTGGGTTTGGGCTGTTTGCACGCCTGTTTCTACATTTGCGACACGACCAGTTAAGCCACTAACCGCTTTTTCGTTTACTTCACTTTTTGCTTTTAAATCGGTTTGAGTTGAAGCAACTTTTGCAAGTTCTGCGTTTGTTACCACTAAACCTGATTTAGCTTGAGTCGCAGTATCTTTTGCTTCTTGCGCTAACTGCTCTGCATTACCTGCTGAAATACTTGCAAGATTTGCTGTTGCTGCTGCACGGGTTGCCGTGGTTTGCGCACGCTCTGCGGTTTGATTAGCGGTAGTTGCTGTGCGAACCGCTCCCTCTGCTGTTATTTTTGCATTATTTGCAAGACTTTCAGCATTGTTTGAATTTCGCACGGCTAAATTTGCTGTATCTTGTGATGCTGTTGCCGCATTAAACGCATTTTCTGCATTACTTTTTGCGGCATTTGCATCACTTTTCGCTAAGGCAACATCTGCCTGAATATCATTGATCGTACTTAATGCACTGGTTGCTGTATTTAAAGCACGAGTGGCATTTGAGTTAGCTGATTGTGCCAACGCTTTCGCTTCGCTTGCTGCATTGATAGCATTTTGACTAACTTCAGCACTTGAACCTGTATTTAATTTAGCTAATTCTAGTGCTTGGTTTGCGGTTTGTTCAGCTTGCGTGACTCGCCCTGTTAAAGCGGTAACATTTTGATTTACTCTTTCAATTTGGGTGTTTAAGTCGGAGATACCGTTTTTAGCTTCATTTGCCGTATTTGTTGCGGTAGTAATGCGGTCAGATAAACCTGATACACTACCATTGAGTTTGGTAATATCTGCCGTATTTTTAACTACTTGTTTTTCTACTTCACTCACACGAGCAATCGCACTATTCACATTTGAATTGGCGGTTTGAGCTGTTTGTTTGGCTTCGGTGGCTAGGGTGACTGCTTGCTCCGCGACTTTTTTCGTATTTACAGACTGAACCACGCTGGTATAAAGCGTTTGTTCCAACTGAGCAAATTGCCCACCGTTAATTGCCTGCTTAGAATTTGGCGCAATCAAGCCATCTTCAACTAAAGTCGGTGCAGAAAATACCAACGGCGACATTGTTGCTAACGTCATCGCAATCAAAGACATCATGCCTTTTCGCTTCCCTGTAGCCAACTCCGATACAACCGTTTGCTTTCCTGATTTATTTTTAACCACTTTGAAAATTTTATTCATCTGTTTGCCCTTTGATAAGTGAATTTACTGATTTATTTTCAGCGAGTATTGACTGAAATATAAACTTTTATGCTAACATATGAACACTATAGTCATCAAAAAGAAACCTTGTTTTTTCTAAAAGATTTTTTTGGTATCAATTAAGAGGAAAACTCAAATGAAATATAAACTGCTTTTAACAGGTTTATTCGGCATTTCATCACTGGCTCAAGCTGTTGTGGTAGAAGGCACGGAGACGGGTGAAACGGCGGAGGTTGCCACTGCTGAAGTATTTTCTAAAGAAGATGGCAAAGTAGTAACTGCTTCAAGTGAGGTAAAAGAAGTTACTTTTGAGCAGTTAGTCGATGATTTACTTATCGAGCCTATTAATAAAAATACCATTTCAAAGTTTGAGTTAACATCAACAGTATTGGTAGAGGTTAAAGATGAAAATGGCAACAATGTTGAAGGTAATAGTGGTGATTTAGTTTTTGAACTGCCATTTAAAATTTCTTTAGATAAAGAATATACCAAAAGCATTAGAAAAGTATTTACTGCATTAAAAGATAGCGAAGGTAAATCATTTTCTCTGAACAGTACTGAAATTAATACAGCCAAGGAACGAAACATTAATCAAGCTAATGTTAGTGAAGAGAAATTGAACTATTTAATGAATAAATTAACTGAGGAAAAAGCATTTAAACTCCGCTTAGTATTAGAAGAAAAAGATGGTACAGAGCTTACATCTATTCAACCTGCATATAACCACAGACTTGCTAATGGAGGATATATCATTAAATATAATAATGAGTTCCAAAATCAGGATGTAATTTCTAGTTTAATAGAAGATAAAGGGTTTAAACCTCAAATTAGCCAATCTAATCTGAATTTCTTTACTGGAAGTGTGGAAGGAAAAATCTTATTTGGATTAAGTAAAGATCTAGTAAATGAAATCAATAATGGTGGAAAGATTAAGGTTGATTTTATCAATTAAGAGTATAAAAGGAGTATTAACATGAAAGAATTTATTTACATATATTTAATTATTGGTTGCTATATTGCTCATAGAAGAACATCAAAACTAGATGTAAACTCTAAAGAATTTTTAATCTCATATGTAAAAACAGTTGTTACTTATCCTATTGAGATATTACGCGAGTTAAGCAATAAAAAAATAGCAAAGGAGAAATGTAATGTCATTTCAAACCTTTGGGAAATTTATTTTTCCTGCTGTAACTACAATCTTTAGTTTAGATGTATTATCTTCAGCATATCACGATATGTCCTCATATGATATCAGCTATAGCGAAACTGGAGATCTGTTAGAAGAAAGCTTTCCACACAATATTAAAAATTCCTGTAACTCTGAAATAAAGAAAATTTCTGTTACAGATATTCTTCATAGTCATGAATATATAGATTATTTTGTTGATGGTTCAATAGATCTTGATAGAAGTGATTATTTTAAGAAATCTTTGTGTTATCAAGATGACTCCCTAAACAGAAAAGAAGCAGAAGCAAGATCTTACTTTGAAAAAAAACGCACTAAAATTGAAGCTGATTATAGAGAGCACTTAGAAGATGCTAAAAAGTATCTA
>CALIMO010000029.1 GCA_938045655.1 uncultured bacterium | reverse complement strand
CCTGGATCTGGCGTTGGCGCTGGAGTTGGATTTTGGTTTTGACCTTGTCCTGGATCTGGCGTTGGCGCTGGAGTTGGATTAGCTGGATTTAGCTTCCTATATTCTATGTATCCCTCCATATACCCATCGGGGGCACCATAGAAATAAGTTCTTACTATATCATATGTCAAGTTATAGTCTGGCATCCAGGAATAGTTTGATACCGCTTGGTATCCTTCAAGATCCTTGCGGATATTTATTGATTCACCAGGGTTTAGAACCCCGGTTTCCATAGGAGCGACTTCCTCATTACTACCCTCGAGTAAATGCCTAACACGGAAATTGATTTGACCTTGCTGTTCTTCAGCCCTTACAACAGTATACCCAAAAATGGGTGAATCAATCAAAACTTGAGTAGTAGCGCCCAGAATGGCTACTGAGAACAGAGAAATACCTAACTTAATTAATTTTTTCATGATTTTTCCTCCAATATGGAATTGATATTTTTCGCCTTTAGGCGTGTAAGTACGATAAAAAGGCTCTCATCAAGACCACAAAAAGGAAAAACATGAGTATTAAACTCTTGTCTTCAACTTTTAATGTTCTTGATAGAAGCCTTATTATTTAAGTTATCTATCAACTAAGCAATAGTCTATCATATTTCTTTACATTTGTCAATAGTTTTTAGTAATTTTATAAAAACCACAATCCATCTCTTTTATTGAAAGCTATTTCGAAAAGTGCTAAAATATAAAAATGGAACTAAAAGATTACACTTATGAATTACCTGAAAATAAAATTACAGCACATCCGCCAAAAGTTCGCGGCGGTTCAAAATTGCTAGCTCTAGATCGAAAAAGTGGTAAAATTACTGATAGCTTTTATAAAAATATCGCGGATTTCTTTGAAAGTGGTGATTTACTCATCTTAAATGATACAAAAGTTATTAAAGCACGGCTTTTCACCACGAAAGAGAGCGGAGCTGAGCGTGAATTAGTAGTTTTAGAACGACACAGTTTTGATAGCGATTGGCATAAGCACAAAGTTATGTATCGTGGAAAAATTAAACCTGGCGACAAGCTTTTTGTAAAAAATTCTTCTTTAAAAGATCTCGACCAAAATAATTTCGAAAAAGCAGAAATTAAAGTTGAAAAAATTCTTGGCGACGGACTTGCAATCGTGAGCTCAAAAATCGATCTTCGTGACCTTTGCGAAAACTTCGGCACCGTTCCTCTTCCGCCATATATGCGAAGAAACGCTACGCCGCTTGATATCGAACGCTATCAAACTGTTTTTGCGGAAGAAAAAGGATCAGTCGCAGCACCAACTGCCAGTTTAAATATGACTGATGAAATTTTAAATTCATTAAGAGAAAAAGGCGTAGAAATTGCATACTTAACACTTCATGTTGGGCTTGGAACTTTTATGCCAATTCGAGTTGAAAAAATTGAAGAACACCGAATGCATCAGGAATATTTCGAAATTCCAGCAAAAACTGTTATGGAAATTCAAAAAACCGCACAAAATGGCGGCAGAATATTCGCACTTGGTACAACAGTCGCTAGAACGCTTGAATATACCCATAATGCAATTTTCGAAAAAAGCTTAAACGGAAATTCTGGCAATCGTGAAGATTTAAGC
>CALIMO010000028.1 GCA_938045655.1 uncultured bacterium | reverse complement strand
TGCTCTAATCTTTGCCATTTCAAGAAAAAAGTCAAAGCTTCAAAAATTAGAATCTCCAAAATTTAAGAATAATTCTCGCTAACCTTTTCGAAAAATGTTATAATATACTTATGGCTATTATTGATAAAGAGTTTGGCGAAATTAAAATTCGAAAAAATAAACTCGCTCGCTCCGTAAAGCTTTCTGTCGGTGTTGATGGAAGCTTATGCGCGTCAATTCCCTATTATTCGCCGGAGTTCGCTGTTCAGCGTTTAGTTAATCATAATCGCACGCAAATTCGCGAAATGCTTACTTTGCATAATGCTAAAAATCTTTATAAAAATGGTGATTTAATTGGTAAAACGCACACACTTTTTTTGCGAAAATTTTCGGGCGAAGAAATTAAAATTTCGCTTGATGGCAATCAGATTTTAGTGCAAATCCCGCAAGAGTTAGCTTTCGAAAATCCACTTGTTCAATCAGAAATTCGCAAAACCGTATCAAAAATTCTTCGAAAGCAAGCTAAGGCGTATTTACCCCGCCGAATTGATTTTTTGGCAGAAAAATATGGTTTTAGCTTTAAAAAATTGCGTTTTTCGCACACGGGCACGCGGTGGGGCTCATGCTCTTCCAGTGGAACAATTTCTTTAAATATTGCGTTGATGAATTTGCCACACCATTTGATTGATTATGTGATTATTCATGAGCTTTGTCATACTCGGCAAATGAATCATTCGTCTAAATTTTGGCAAGAAGTTGAAAAATATTGCCCCGATTATAAGAAATGCGTTCAAGAAATAAAACAATTTTCGCCAAGTATTTAGGTTGAAGCAAATAATTGATTAAACCGCTTGCGCTTTTCTCTTAAATTTGCTAAAATAGAAATGTAAATTTTAATCGTAAAGGCAAAAAATGAAAATATTAATGCTCGGGTGGGAGCTTCCTCCACATAACAGCGGTGGTTTGGGTGTAGCTTGTTTTTATATGGCTAAGGCGCTCGCAAAAAGTGGTGCTAATATTGAATTTGTCGTTCCGTATAAAGACAAACATACCGAAATTGATTTCATGAAAGTATTGAATGCTACGAATTTTTCTGAAATTCATAAATTTGGTGCTGGGGCTTATGATTCTCCGCATTGGGCGCGTTCAAGTCATAACGCTAGTAATTTTCTACCGGATATTCGTTCGACTCAGAAAGAATATTGTGAATTTATTCGTGAATATTTAAGTAATCCAGAAAATAAACCAGATGTGA
This sequence comes from uncultured bacterium, assembly GCA_938045655.1. Lineage (GTDB taxonomy): Bacteria > Patescibacteriota > Saccharimonadia > Saccharimonadales > Saccharimonadaceae > Nanogingivalis. Next base: position 1,440 of record CALIMO010000028.1, on the reverse strand, counting down.
TTCATGCACACGATTGGTTAACTATGGAGGCTGGAATCCTTGCCAAAAAACTTACTGGTGCGCCGTTGATCGCTCATATTCATGCTACCGAATTTGATCGTTCTGGTGGAATTTATGGCAATCAAGAAATCCATGACATTGAATATGCTGGAATTTGCTCATCCGATAGGGTTTTTGCAGTTTCGAAAAATACTCGGAATATAATTATCCAGAAATATAAAATTAAGCCCGAAAAGGTTGAAGTAGTTTATAATGCGATTGAAACTTCAGCTCTCGCTAATCCGCAAGATTACGATGATCGAACCTATCGTTATCTTGAATACCTAAAATCACATGGATATACTGTAATAATGGCTCTAACTCGCTTTACTGTTCAGAAAGGTTTAACTTTTTTGATGCAAGCGGTTGCTGAGGCTATTTCGAAAAACCCAAAAATCGCCCTACTTCTTGTGGGAGATGGCGAACAGCGTAATGAACTTATCAAAATGGCTAGTGATTTTGGAATTTCGAACAAGATTTTCTTCACGGGATTTTTGCGGGGCGAAAAATGGCGTGATGCTTACGGCGTGGCTGATGTTTTTGTGATGAGCTCAGTAAATGAGCCTTTTGGTCTAACAGCTTTAGAGGCGGCTCATTTTAATAATGCATTAATAGTTTCTAAGCAATCTGGGGTGGGTGAAGTTCTTCAAAATATTTTACGTTATGATTTTTGGGATACGAAAAAACTGGCAAATCAAATTTATGAGGTTTCAACTAATAAAAATCTTTTACAGAGTTTAAAAAATGGTGTTCGAGAGGAATATGATCGGATTTCTTGGAGTGATATTGCCGAGCAAATTATGGAAAAATTTATACGTTTAACAGAGGTAAATAATGGCTAAGAAGTCGATTGTTCTCTACCTTCATGTTCATCAGCCCTGGCGCGTTCGTGACGATCAAACGCTTTTTGATGTTGGTACAAATAAAAATTATTTTAGTGAAGAAAAAGGTCTAAAGCGGCAAAGTAATGGCGAGATTTTTCGAAAAGTTGCTGAAAAATCTTACATCCCAATGAATAATTTGCTCGAAAAACTATTAAAAACTCACCCGGAATTTAAATTTTCATTTTCGATTACTGGAACTTTTATTGATCAAGCACAAGAATTTGCGCCAGAAGTTCTCGAAAGTTTTAAGCGCCTTGTTCAAACTGGGCGAGCAGAAATTATTGCCGAGACATATTATCACAGCCTTGCATTCTTTTTTGATCGTGAAGAGTTTGAAACTCAAGTTCGTGCGCATCAGGCAAAAATTCGTGAAGTTTTTAATGTCGAAACTACCGCTTTTCGAAATACCGAGCTTTCATATAATGATGAACTCGCTAAATGGGCGGACAATTTTGGCTTTAAAGCGATTTTGGCTGAGGGTTGGGATCCGATTTTACAATGGCGCACGCCAAATCAT
>CALIMO010000027.1 GCA_938045655.1 uncultured bacterium | reverse complement strand
CGATATTTTTAATAACGGTTATTATTTTCAAGATTTTCTCGCTCTTCGATCATTCGTTTTTGAATATATTCTGGGGCGTTATAGAAAAATGGCTTGCCGTTATCGATTGATTTACGGGCGGCTTCAACGCAATCTTTGATGTGTTGCTCATCTCCACCAATCACTAGAAAAGCAGGCTCTCCGAGATCGTCAAATATTTTAAATTTTCGCGCATATTCATCTAAGACTTCATCGCTATACCACAAACCGTAAACTCCAACTGTGTCTTCGTGGGTAAATTCATATTTTGTTTTCATTATAGTTTTGAAATCCTTTCTAATATTTAACTAAATAACAATAATAACCCTATAGGGTGGTTTTAAAGGTAAAATTGGGTTTACCTGCAGAATCCGATAAGATCACATCCTAAGTGATCCGACTCACGATAGTATGCAAATCCTCCAACTATTTTCAATTATATTAAATATTATCACGCTTTTGTTAAAAAGTCAATTTAATAGGTATTAAAGAATTTTTTAATACCTTATTTTCGATTTTAAACCTTTAGCCAGCTCTACCTCTTCCTACTTTTATAATATGCTCTCCCATTTTTCTTTTTTCATGTAATATGCCCAGAATTTAATAAATACCTAAAATCAGAGCTCTTCCTCATTACAAATTTTGTACTACCTTTTATTATCAGGATCTGAATTGTCTCCGTAGAATTCCTTTTCTTTGCTACTTAGAATGGCTGGTTCAACTTTACTTTTCCTATAGAAACTAATTTAAAAATACTATTCGCAGTCTTGTTTTTATTTAGTAATCCATACAAATTAGTCGCAAGTTTTCATAACTCATATTTGGTATTTCATAATTCTCGCCTGTTTTTGAGTTTCTAGCAATTCGAGTTTCTGAATCAAATTCTTCACTAAAATATGCAACTATCATAGTGCAATAAAGTGGGTGAAATGGTGGAAAGTTTACACCTTATTTTTTGTAGTTCAAAATCTCCCGTACGGTTCGTGAGTCTAATTTTAAAAAAGTCAAAAGTGAGCCAAACTATTTTTCAGCGTCAAAAATCGCCCGATTATATATATCATAAACATTAAAAAATATTTACACCTGATTAAATATTTAGTTGAGCATCAGAAAAAACTCACCTACCAATAACTCGTTATGCTTCTAGAATAAAGCAAATAATCTCTTTAAAAATTGCCGATTTTAACTTTTTATGATACAATTTAAGAATGAAAATTGCAATTTTAGGGCGTCAACCAAGCATCGGGATTGCCGAACTCGAAAGTGTTTTTGGCGGCGATAAAATTCGCGTACTGGGTAATTACGCCTGTCTTATTGAAACCGAAAAACTCAATGTTTCACATTTTGGCTCAATTTTAAAAACCGGCCAAGTTGTTTTTGAAGTCAATTCAACAGATTGGCGAGATGTTTCAAAAAAAATAACCAAAATTTTTGAACACGATTTTGCGGATTTTAGCGGAAAAATCACACTAGGAATTTCAGCTCATGGCTTAAAAATTCGAGCGAACGAAGTTTCGAAAACTGGAGCAATCATTAAACAAAAGCTTAAAAATCACGGCGTTTCAGTACGAATAATCCCTTCGAAAACCGCCGAGCTTTCAACTGCAATTTCGCACAATAATAAGCTTGGCTTAAGCGAGAAAAAAATCGAAATTTTAGTAGTTCGTGGCGGTAAAAAAACAATTGTTGCTTTAAGTGAAGGTGCACAAAATATCACAAGCTACGCTAGACGCGATCAAAACAGACCAAAGCGCGATGCTTTTGTTGGGATGCTGCCACCAAAACTCGCTCAAACAATGATCAATCTCGGTGTTGGCGAAAATCAGCCGCAGATTCAAGCACTTTTTGGTGAAAAAACTTTCGAAAAGCCAGAAATTCTCGATCCTTTTTGTGGAACTGGCACAGTTATTCAAGAAGCGCTTTTAAAAGGTTTTAAAGCAAACGGAACAGATTTGAGTGAAAAAATGGTGGAATTTTCGAAAGAAAATAGTGATTGGTTTGTGCGAGAGTTTAAACCGCACGGTGAACTTGGAGAAATTTATGAAGCTGATGCTACAATTGAAAAATGGAGTTTTGCAAAAAAACTTTCAAGCGTAGTTTGCGAAACCTACTTAGGGCAACCATTCTCTGCTCCACCTTCGCCCAAAAAATTAGCAGAAGTTCGCGAAAATTGCAATCGTATAATTTCGAACTTTTTAAAAAATTTATCGCAGCAAATTCCAGAAGGTACACAGATTTGCATTGCTGTTCCTGCTTGGAAAACACAAAATGGCGATTTTTCGCACCTTCCACTTATTGACTTTTTAAATGAGCTGGGGTATAATAGAAAGGAATTTATGCGCGTTAAACCACAAGATCTAATATATTATCGCGAAGATCAAGTTGTGGCGCGTGAATTATTAGTACTAATAAGGAGTAAAAATGTCACACGTTAAATCGGGTGGTTCAAGTAAGAACGTCCACAATAACGCCGGTCAACGCCTTGGTGTTAAACGATTTGGTGGCCAAAAAGTTAACGAGGGCGAAGTTCTCGTTCGACAGACTGGTGCAACTAAATTGGCTGGTGAAGGAACTTACATGAGCCGAAATTTCACGATTCACGCCAAACAAGACGGTGTTGTGAAATTTAAACAAATCCAAAAACGCAAATTTACTGGCAAAACAGAACGACGCACAGTTGTAGAAGTTGTTGCTGCGTAATTACAATAAAAAATGAGCCTTTCGAAAGATTGACTCATTTTTTATTTTACTCATTTTTAGACCTGCTAGTGATCTTCACCAATGCCCAAATGTTCACGAACCTTCTCAATTACATCTGAAATCATCACCTGAGATTTAACAAGATATTCGTCAACGCCAAGTTTTTCAGCTCGCTCACGATCGCTTTCTTGGCTTAAAGCGGTAAGCATAATAATTTGCAGATTCATTGTTTCAGGAGTATTTCGAAGAATATCCAATACATCAAAGCCCGAGATTTTTGGCATCATTGCATCAAGAATCATTAAATCTGGACGATATTTTAAAGCTGCAGTCAATGCTTGCTCGCCGTCATGAACTTCCATAACCTCAAAATCTTCCATCTCAAGCCTTGCACGATATACGCTAGCCAAAACCTCATCATCTTCAACTAATAAGATCTTTTTTCTTGCTTCCATTTTCCCTCCTAAACAGTTCTGCAATTATTTTAAGATTTCTAACGCCTTGTTTTTTTGAATATCATTTAACAAATAACTTTCACCCTTTGGTGCGCTCACTTTAATATCTGGCGATATTCCATTATTCGAAATATTTTTCCCACTTGGCGTAAACCATTTTGCAATCGTAACTTTCAATAAAGCTCCATTTGGCATATCAATAGTAGTCTGAACGCTTCCCTTACCGTAAGATTTTTCACCAACAATTTGAGCAGCTTTATGTTCTTTTAAAGCGCCCGCAACGATTTCACTCGCACTAGCCGAGGAGCCGTCAAGCAAAATCACAGTTTTAACACCTTTCAAAGGATTGTCACCAGTCGCTCGAATCTCCTCAACCGTTTTTGAACCAGTTTTTTCACTAACGATCAAAGCATTTTTTTCAAGCCATAAGCTTGCAACAGTTTTTGCAGCTTGAACATATCCGCCACCATTTCCGCGTAGATCTAAAATAACTTTTGAAATTCCCTCATTTTTAATTTCTTCAGCATATTTTTTCGCCAAAACACCAGTTTCACTATCAAATCGATAAATTGAAAGTGTTGCGACACCATCTTTTTTCGAGAGTTCTACGCTTGGATTTTCAATTTTCGCACGCGTTACTGAGAATTCTTTCTTTTCACTGCCACGAACTACACCAATTTTAACAGTTGTTCCAGCATCTCCACGAATCTTTTTGCTAATTTCAGAAGTATTTTCTTTCGAGACATCTTCACCGTTAACTTTCGAAATCACATCACCTGCTAAAATTCCTGAACTTTCGGCTGGATTTTTAGCTAAAACTCGCACAACTTTAACGGAGTCGCCATCTTTTGCGAGCTCAACGCCAATTCCTGTTCCAACGTCACCACTTAGACTTTTATTAAATTCTTCGGCCTCTTTAGAAGTCATATACTCTGTATATTTGTCTCCCACCGATTCAACTAAACCTTTCGAAGCACCATCGATAATTTTTTGTTTATCAATTTCGCCATCAAAATTTGAGGCTAAAGCTTGATAAGTTTTTTCGACATTCGAAAAATCTATTCTTTCAACCTTTTTCAGCCCAAAAACTGGCGCAATTAAATTTCTAATATCATCTATTCTTGAGCCACCCGCAAAGCCTAAAACCAGCATAAAAACTGAAACCAAAACCAGCGTTGAGCGTTCAACTTTTTTACCTCTATCCATAAACTCCATTATATCACAAAAGCACAAGCATAACAAAAAAATAATCTCCGAAAGATAAGTTTAATATTCAATGTTTTAAATAATCCAATTTGCACTATTCTTGTGATGATTTTGCCTAAAAAATTCTCTTTTCTGTAATTATGGCAGGTTAGACATATTTTAGAAGAGTGTTAAAATAAAAAAAGACCCATTTTTTGGGTCTTGAAGACTGACTAAAGGTTTTTTCTACTTAGATATTCTTTTTCCCAAGCGATTGCCTTTTTTGAACTTTAAGCTCATATGAAGTTCTTTTTTCTAATTTCATACTTCGAATTTCTTCCCGAGCTTCTTGGTAAAATTTCAGTTGTTCAATTGCTGGATAAAGTGCATCAGCTATTATTCGTATTAATTCCCTATTATCCTCTATTAATCTTCTATTAAATTCAGCAATAGTTATTTGTTTTTCTTCTAACATTTAAAACACCCCCCACTCTATGCTAAAAATTGCAAAAAATAGTTTTTAGAAAATCAATCTTTTGGAATATTGACTAACTGTCTTCTATATGTGCTTGTTCATAAACATGGTTTATATTATTATGAACAGCTTTTCATATTATAACTTAGCTATTCAACAATTGCAATAGTAGAAACATACGATTACTTTTAGAAATATTTGCATTTTTATTAAAATTATATCTTTTCTGAATATTTTTTGTATAAAATACTTTCATTCCATCAAAACAACAGCTCATTTTTCTAGATAATTTAAAGCAAATAATAAAAAGCGAGCCATATTAAACTGGCTCGCTAAATATTAATCGAAATATACATATGTATCATAAGTGCTTGCAGGTACGGTCATTGTTGAGAATTGACCCCATCTACCATTAACAAAGTAATTATACTGCGAAATTGTAACCATATTACCATTCACGGCCTCAACCCAAACAATGTGACCATATTGACCGCCGCTCATTACGCCGAATGATCCAACTTTTGGAGTACTTCCAGTTCGGAATCCTGCTCGCCGTGCGCTAGCCGGTACATCTTTAGCATTACCCCAATACGCAGCATTGATGCCTTTTGTTGCGCGTAACTTCCATGCAACATAGCTCACACATTGGCGACAACCATAGCCATAGCCATCTGTTCCGTTCCCATCTGCACCGCCATAACTTACTGCATTCGAATCAACAAAACAGTTTGCATCATTCCAAGGGTAACTGCTTGTTCCAGCAATAGCCTGTGGAAGAGACCCACTACCAGCTGCCCGGGCTGCACGCAAAATTTGAGCCTGAATCATATCTTGCTGTTGTTTTTGAAGAGCTGCTTTTTGCGAGTTTCGCTCATTCGCATATTTTGTATATTCTGCTTCATCATTTTTAGTCTGAGAAATTAACTCATTCTGCTGGCGAATTTTTTCCTGAAGCGCAGATTCAGCTTGTTGTTGATTAGTTAAAGCAACCTTAACTTCATCTCGCTGCTTTTCAAGTTCAGCTTTCGCTCGCTTAATACTGTCAACCTTTTCAACCAACTGGTTCTTAACTGCACTTTGATATTCAAAATTATCAAGCGCTTTCGAAAGATTATTACTCCCTGCAATCCGCTCAATCGGTGTGATATCATCTTCAAGAGACATTGTTGCCAAAATCGAACCAAGAGCATCTCTATTTCGCTCAATACTTTCTTCGTTATTTTTAATTTCAAGTTGTAGCTTTTCGTATTGTTTTTGATATATTGCAATTTGCGATTGAATTGTAGCTTTTTCATTTTCAATACCACTAAGCTCATTTTGAAGTGTTTGTGCTTTATTTCTAAGATCACTCGCACGAGATTCCGCACCGCTAATTTGAGATTCTAGAGCTTTAATTTCTTTATCGAGCTGTTCAACACTCTTCTCGGCTTCAGCACTTTTTGGCAAAGCCGCAATAACACCAGCAACAACAACTCCAAGAGAAATTGCGCCATTTATCACTAAATTCTTCTTCTTAATCTTTTTCATAGTTGTTTTTCTTTTTATTTTAAATTTATTCCTAAATAGATTATATCACAATCTTTTTTCAAAAACAAGCCCCTTTCTATATTTTTAGATATTTTCTTGTTGCCGTAAATGCTGAGACAACGCCGATAAATGAACCGATAAATATCAACCCCAGAACAACCAAAAATCCATAAACT
>CALIMO010000026.1 GCA_938045655.1 uncultured bacterium | reverse complement strand
GCAAAAACTTCATAGGATCTATTGGTCCTCAGAAGTATCTCAACTAGAATTGGAGGCTCTTGATAAGGCTTGTGAGTCAAGTTACCTGTATGTTTTGGCAAAGCTCTCAATCAATAAAGCGCAAATCATCATCCGTAATAAAGAAGATAACAGTCGCTTCGAAAGTGCTTTATATCTTCTGTCGTTGGCGGACAAGTGCTTCGCTCAGCTTGAAGGATATGAACTGGACAAGCTTTTTGTAAAAGATGAAAAGCTTCGAACAACATTTGAGATGCTAAAGAATAATAGCGGCAGAGCTGAGGAGATTGATCGAATAATTAAGGAGTATAGAGCCCTTGACCGAGAGTTCGATAAATTTACTGGAGAAGTGGCTGAAACTTGGCGGTTAAACTCTAAGTTTCATAGCTTAAGGATTATGGCCTACGGCGGCTATCCATATACTAAAAATTTAGGTAGGGTAGTTGCTAAAAAATTTTATTCTCGTGGCAATAAGTTAAAAGTGCTCGCCGCGAGAATATATACCTAGGTCGGCTAGGATTTTATCTAAATGAAATCTTGGCTCAAATTAGGGGTGAATAATTTATAAGGTTCATTAGAGCATCTTTTTCTTTTTTGGTTGAAAACGCTTTAAAAATTTGTTAAAATGGTAAGAGTTGAATGACCGGAAAGGAAGATGATGAAAGATAAGAAAAACAATAATTTTAAGAAGCTATCTCTGAATGTTATTTTTTGGGTGGTGATTATAGCTATTTTTAGTGGAATTTGGGTGAGCCAAAATATTTTTTCAAATAAATTAAAAGAAGTTGCTATTTCAGATGTGATCTTGCGCGCTAATAAAGGTGAGATTTCGAAACTAGAAATTCAGGGAAATGATGTAAGAATCACTAGAAAAGGCGAGAATAGAGCCAGCGAAAAATCTGTTAAAGAAAGTGGAACGATTTATGAGCAAGGGCTTGAAAAAGGAAAGACTACTGTTGATGTAATGCCAGTTGATAACTCTTCGGAGATAATTTGGAATTTAACAGTTATGATTGTGCCGGTTATTGCAATTGTAGCTTTCTTTATGCTAATTATGCGTTCGGCAACTGGTCAAAATTCGCAAGCGATGAATTTCGGCAAATCTCGAGCAAAACTTTACGGTGAAGATAAAAAGAAGATTAAATTTGAAGATATTGCTGGAAATGAAAACGCTAAACAAGATTTATACGAAGTTGTTGATTTCCTAAAAGATCCCAAAAAATACCAAAAAATGGGTGCAAAAATCCCAAGTGGTGTTTTGATGGTTGGAAACCCAGGAACTGGTAAAACAATGTTGGCTCGTGCTGTTGCGGGTGAGGCGAAAGTTCCATTTTTCTCGATTTCAGGTTCAGAATTTATGGAAATGTTTGTTGGTGTTGGTGCTTCACGTGTGCGAGATTTGTTTTCGAAAGCAAAAAAGAATGCTCCAGCGATCATCTTTATTGATGAAATTGATGCGGTTGGTCGAAAACGTGGCTCTGGAATGGGTGGAGGTCATGATGAACGTGAACAAACCTTGAACCAAATTTTGGTTGAAATGGATGGTTTCGAAAAAGATACTGGTGTTATTGTTTTGGCTGCAACCAACCGTGCTGATGTACTCGACCCAGCCCTTCTTCGACCCGGCCGATTTGACCGCCGTGTAGAAATTTCTCTTCCTGAAAGAAAAGATCGTTTAGCAATTTTAGAGGTTCATTTCAAGAATAAAAAAGTTGATGAATCTGTTGATTTGAACGCATTAGCAAAGAAGACTGCCGGTTCTGCTGGTGCTGACCTTGCAAATATTGCAAATGAAGCAGCTATTTTAGCAGCACGAAATAACCGTGAAATAATTACTAATGAAGATTTGACTGAAGCTTTCGAAAAAGTAGCGATTGGCCCAGAACGAAAATCAAAAGTGATGAGCGATTTAGAGCGTGAAACTACCGCTTGGCATGAAGCTGGCCATGCTGTTGTTGGCCATGTTTTACCAGATTCAGACCCAGTTCATAAGGTTACAATTATTCCGCGTGGTGGAACTGGAGGTGTTACTTGGTTCTTGCCTCCAGAAGACCGAAGTTATACAAATATTTTCGAATACAAAGATATTTTGGCGCGAGCAATGGGCGGTCGTCAAGCGGAGATGTTAATTTATGGTGAAGCTGGAATCTCAACCGGAGCATCAAGTGATCTTCGGAATGCAACTGATATTGCTCGAAATATGGTGATTGAATTTGGTATGGGTGAAGATTTACTTGATCAAGTTTTTCATGAAGAAAATTCGGGAATGTTCTTTGATAAGATGACTCGCGAGCGACCATATTCTGAAAAAACCGCTGAAAAAATTGATGCAGAGATCGCTAAATTAATTAAAGAGGCTGTTGAGCGTGCTGCCGCAATTCTTAAAGCGAATAAAAAACCACTTAAAGAATTAACAGACGCGCTTCTCGAAAAAGAAACTCTTGATGAAAAAGAAGTTGCTGAAATCTTAAAAAATGCTAAATTGCCTAAGGAAGCAAAACTTCACGATTAGTTATGAAGTCAAAAGTTAGATCAATTGTTTCGAAAGCTAACTCAAGATTAACAGTAAAATTTGCAGCAATCGTTCTTGCGAGCTCGACGCTTTTGTCGAGCTTGTTAGGCTTTTTGCGAGATAGGCTTTTAAATTCGTATTATTTAGATTCTTATCCAGACGGAATTGATGCTTACACGGTAGCTTTTACGATTCCTGATTTTATGTTTTTCATTTTGGTTTCGGGCGCTTTAAGTGTAACATTTATTCCAGTTTTTAACCAGCGAATGGCGAATCGAAATAAAAAATCTGCTTGGGAATTAAGTTCGAGTGTTTTGAATCTGTTGGCACTCTTAACTTTAGTGACATCTGTTTTAATTATTATTTTCGCAGAGCCTTTAGTTAAATATATTGTTGGTCCAGGGTTAAGTGAATCTTCTCGTTCTTTGGCTATATCAATGATGCGCGTGATTGCCATTAATCCATTTCTTTTTGCGATTGCAACAGTTTTGACAAGTGTTCAGCAAGCAATTGGAAGATTTACTTTTTCGGCCCTTGCGCCTGCAATTTACAACATTGGAATTATTATCGGAACAGTGTTTTTCACAAATGGAATTAATATTTTTGGTATTCAAATTTTTGAAGGCGGAATTATGGGTGTGGCGATCGGTGTTGCTTTTGGATCGGTTTTGCAACTTTTGATTGCAGCGGCTGGTTTGATTGGTGTTGATTTTAAATATCAATTTCGAATTTTCTGGAAAAATAGAGGATTTCAGCAGGTGATGAAGCTCCTACCAACACGCTCAATGGATCAAGGTTTAGACTACGTAAATTCAATTGTTGAAACAAATATGGCAAGCCGAATGGGCTCAGGAACGGTTCGTGCTTATTCTCAAAGTTTAACTCTTCAAATGATGCCAGTAAACTTAATTGGCGTGGCGATTTCTACCGCTTTTTTCCCAAATTTAACTGAAAGATTGGCAATCGGCCGAAAAGATCTCTTTCGAAAAGATTTACAATCAGCTCTTCGAATGATTATTTTCTTAGCTTTGCCAGTTTCGGTTTTGTTCTTCTTTTTGCGTGGCTATATCGTTAGCTTTATTAAAAACGGTGGTGATGATTTGATTGCTGGACTTTTGGGCGTTCTTGTTCTTTCAATTTTTGCACGTTCAATTTATCATATTGCAGCTAGGAGTTTTTACGCAATGGAAGATACAAAAACACCATTTTATATCTCGTTGGTTGCAATTGGTTTGAATATTGTTTTGGCAATAATTTTCAGCTTAATTTTTAAATTTGGTGCTTATGGGTTAGCTTGGGCACAGGCGATTGGTGCAGTTCTTGAAATTATAATTTTACTATTTTTGATGCGAAAAAGAATTAATGGACTTTTTGACGCACAATTTCTTTCAGGGATTTTTCGAATGGTGATTGCTAGTGCTGCAGCTGGTTCAATTTGCTATTTATTGGTGGCGAGAATGCCTTTACTTGGCTCTGATTTACGATTCTTCTCAACCTTTCCAAAATTTATATTTATCGGATTAGTAAGTTCAACAACTTATGTCTTGGTTGCGAAATTATTAAAACTTGAAGAAGCTGAGCCGATTATTTCGCAAATTAAAAAGATAATTTTTGTGCAGGTTAAGATTAAATAATTTGCCTAAACTTTAAGAATCTGTTAGAATATAGAAAGTTTATGAATTTAGAAAAGATTAGAAATTTTTGTATTATTGCTCATATTGATCACGGCAAGTCGACCTTAGCTGACCGAATGATGGAAATTACTGGTACTGTTCAAAAGCGTGATATGAAGTCGCAGCTTTTAGACTCAATGGATTTGGAGCGCGAAAAAGGAATTACAATTAAACTTGCACCTGTAACAATGAATTGGCAGGGAATAGAATTAAATCTAATTGATACTCCTGGGCATGTGGATTTTTCCTATGAAGTTTCACGTTCTCTTCAAGCTTGCGAAGGCGCAATTTTAGTGGTTGATGCTTCGCAAGGGATTCAAGCGCAAACTTTAGCTAATGTTTATCTTGCAATGGCGGCCGATTTGAAAATTATTCCAGTTTTGAATAAAATTGATTTGCCCGCAGCTGATATTCCACGAGTTTCGAAAGAAGTTATCAACCTTTTGGATTGTGATGAAAGCGAAATTTTACATATTTCAGCCAAAACAGGAATGGGTGTTGAAGAAGTTTTAAATGCGGTGATTGAGAAAATTCCTGCACCAAAGGAGATTTAATGAAACCACTAAAAGCTTTAATTTTTGATAGTTATTATGATGATTACCGCGGTGTAATTTTATACGTGCGTATTTTTTCGGGTGAGCTAAAAAAAGGTGAAGAAATTAAAATGATGGCGACAGATTCGAAAGGTTTAGCGCTAGAAATTGGTAAGCTTCAGCCAAAAATGACACCATACGATAAAATGAGTGCGGGCGAGATTGGCTACATTGTTACTAACTTAAAAACTACCCGTGAGGCAAAAGTTGGTGATACCGTAACTCTTTCGAAAAATCCTGCTAGTGAGCCTCTACCTGGTTATCAAAACGTTCAGCCGTTTGTTTATGCTGGGTTTTTTCCAGTTTCAAATGAAGATTATCAAGATTTGAAAGATGCAGTTGAAAAATTGAGTTTAAGCGATTCAGCACTTCAATTCGAACCAGAGAATTCACCGGTTTTAGGTTTTGGTGTGCGAATTGGCTTTCTTGGTCTTCTTCATATGGATATTGTTCGCGAGCGTTTGGAGCGCGAATATGATTTAGATTTGGTAGTAACTAATCCTTCAACTGACTATCACGTGATTTTAACAACGGGCGAGGAATTAGATATCAAAAGTGCTGCTGATTTACCTGATCAAACAAAAATTTCTGAAATTCGTGAACCGTGGATTAAAGGTGAAATTGTGGTTCCGAAAGATTATGTTGGTGCTGTAATCCAGCTGATTGTTTCGAAACGCGGTTTGCAAAAGAATTTAAGCTATATTGATGAGCGTGTTTTAGTCTCTTTTGAAGCACCACTTGCAAATCTTTTGACTGATTTCTACGATCAACTTAAGAGTGTTACATCTGGCTATGGATCATTTAATTATGAACTATGGGATTATTTGGTAGAAGATTTAGTGCGTGTGGATTTTTATGTTGCGGGCGAAATGGTTGATGCGCTTTCGGTGATGTGTCATCGTTCAGAAAGTGTGCGAATGGGTCGTGAAATTACTGCAAAATTAAAAGAAGTAATTCCGCGGCAGAATTTCCAAGTGGCGATTCAGGCGGCAATCGGTGGGAAATTCATTGCGCGCGAGAATATTTCAGCTTATCGAAAAGATGTGACTGGTTATCTTTACGGTGGTGATGTTTCTCGAAAGAAGAAATTGCTCGCCAAACAAAAACGTGGTAAAAAGCGAATGAAGAAATTTGGAAATGTTGAAATTCCGAGTGAAGCTTTTACTGTGATGCTAAAACGAGATTAAAAGAGGTTTTCGAAAGCCTCTTTTTTATTTTTATACTTGACAAAATATATCGGGGGGGGTGTAAATGATTATGTAATAATTAATATTTTATAAAGGGAGTTATAATGAAAGAAGAAAAATCAACTGTAGAATCTAATGATAGCAAGCAGCTAAATAGAATATCTTCGAAAACTAAATCTGAGAAGCCATTCTATAAAAAAGCTTGGTTTTGGATTGTTATAGTTGTAATTATTGCTATTGGTAGCCAATATAAACAGCCTGAAAAAGTTGGTGAAAATAAAAATTCTGGATCAAACGGATCATCTCAAACTCAAAAAGGTGATTCTAAAAAAGAAGAAAAAACTGAATTCAATGTTGGTGATATAATTGCGTTCGATGGAAAAGAATTAACTGTTGAAAAGGTTGAGCGAAACTGGAATTCTGGAAATGCTTATCTAAAACCAAAAGATGGCAAAGAATATGTAAAAGTTTCAGTAAAGATTGAAAATAAATCTGAAACTGAAATGAACTATAATGTTTTCGAATTTAAGGCTGAAGATTCTAACGGAGCCGCTGAAAGTGCTGATGGACAAACTTATAGCCTACCAGACAGTCTTGGCTCTGGTGACTTAGTAAAAGGTGGTAAAAAGAGCGGTTCTATGATTTTCGAAGTTCCTGCTGGTTCTTCATTAAAACTCCATTATCAGCCATCATTCTGGTCGAATAAAAAAGTTATTGTTAATCTATAATATTTTTTTTAAAAAAACGGGCTTACTGTGAGCTCGTTTTAATTTGCTAAATTACTTAAAAAATGCTAAAATATAAACAGTTATGTTAGCTTATAAAAATAGATTTCACGGTCATGGCAGTTTACGCTATGTCTATTCAAACGGAACTTCAGTTCGTACGCAAAAAATTACCGTGAAATTTGCGCAAAATCCGCGCCGTAAAAATTCACGTTTTGCGGTTGTAGTTTCGAAAAAGGTTTTAAAGAGTGCGGTTGGTCGAAATCGAATTCGCCGGCGAGTTTATGAAATTATTCGTCATGAACTACCAAAAATTGATGGTACTTTTGATGTTGTAGCGATGATTTTTCATAAAAGCATAAAAGATATTCCGCATGAAGAACTTAAAGAAACTATAATTGACATCTTTAAAGAGGCTGATTTTTATTGTAATAAGTAGTAGAAAGTAGTATAATAATAGATATGAACTTATTTGAATTATTTATTACTCAGCCAATTTTGAACCTATTATTGGTAATTTATAACTTTATTGGTGATTTTGGTTTCACAATTATTGTCTTCACTTTAATTGTTCGATTTTTGATGTGGCCACTCACAAAGAGTCAACTTCATCAATCAAAAGTTATGCGAGAGCTCCAGCCAGAATTGCAAAAAATTCGCAAAAATTCGAAAGGTAATAAACAAGCTGAAACTTTGCAGATGATGGAACTTTATCGCCGTCATAATTTCAAGCCATTTCGTTCAATGCTGGCGTTATTTATTCAGTTGCCAATTCTCTTAACTTTCTTTAGTGTGATGCGAATTGTAGTGAATACGCCTGATCAAATTTCGAAATGGGTGTATCAGCCGGTTGCACAAATGAGTCGCGTGAGTGATGTTATTTCAAGCAAAAAACTTGAACCAAAATTCCTTGGAGTTATTGACTTAACAGATACAGCTGTGCCTTTAAATGACCTTTCAAGCAGTTTTATGATGGTGATTTTAGTTGGACTAACACTTTCGCAGTGGTATATGGTTCGGCAGACTCAGCCAAAAAATGGTAACCGGCGGGTTCGTGATATTTTTAAGGAGGCAGCAGAAGGAAAAGAGCCAAATCAGGCAGAACTTAATGCTGCCGTAAATTCTAATATGAATTTAATTCTCCCAGTAATTTTGTTCTTTCTTATGATGGGGCTTTATGGCGCTTTAATTTTCTATTACTTAATTTCGAATATTATTCAAATTATTCAGCAAAAATATATTTTCTCAATTGATTCGAAAGAGATGGAAGAAATTGCTCAGGAACCTCCAAAAAATAAGCTTAAAAATGCTAAAGAAGCAATCATTGTAAAAAATACACCATCTAAGCCGATAAAGAAAAATTCGAAAGAAAAAGGCGGAACGAATATTCGAAGAATTAAAGCGAAAGATGAAAAACGGAGGTAATATGAATCGAGAAGAATCAATTGTTTTTGCACAAAAGTTTTTGGAAGATATTTTGAGCTTTTTTGGAGTCAATTTGGCGGTTCATTCGACTGCTGATGATGAGATTATTCAACTTTCAGTTCCTTCAAGCGAGCTAAACTCTTTATTTATTGGTCGTGATTCTGGAAATTTACGTTCATTACAATTTTTGATTTCGCGAGCGCTTGAGGCTAAAAATGCTGAAATTCACCGTGTAAATATTGATGTTGCAGATTATAAAAAACAACGAGCTCAAAAAATTACTGAAAAAGCTGAAAAATGGATTGAACAAGTTCGAAAAACTGGTGAGCCTTATCGATTAAATTTGAACCCAACCGACCGCTTCACTGTTCATAAATTAGCTCAAGATTATTCGGATATCGAAACGCATTCTGAAGGTGAAGGTCGCGAACGACAATTAATTATTTCGAAAAAATAAGTCTTTTGAAGGCTTATTTTATTTTAGATTAACCTTTGGTTTAGTTTTAAAATGGCTTCCAAATCGGTTATAAATTTCTTTGGTAAATAAATAATATGTTTAATTTTTATTGAAGACAACTTTTTTGTAAAGGATAAAGTTCCAGACTAAACTGAAGATGGTAGCGATAAGCTTTGAAATTAAAAGCGATATTTTTGGATTTTTTAAAATGCTTTCGAAAAAATGTAAAGTTAGAAAAATTATCACACCTTGAATAACCCAAAGTCCAAAAAGTGTTACAATAATAAAAAGTGCCATTTCTCGAGCAAGTTCTTTTTTGCTTTTTGAAACCGATTTGAAAGTGATTTTTTTATTTAAACCAAAGCTATTTATAAAAGTAATCCCAGTTGAGAAAACGTTTGCAATTAAAGAGCTAATTCCAAGAGAAGTTAGCCCAAAAAGAATTACAAAATCTAGAATTGTATTCAATCCACCAATTGCTGCAAACCAAAATTCTTGGCTATTTTTTATCTTTTTTAGTAGATTTTTCATGGTTGAATTCCTTGATTTCTTGTATTAGATAAACAGGGCGATTTTTACTTTCGATAAAAATTCGTCCAATATATTCGCCTAAAATTCCAATTGAGAGGAGTTGAATCCCGCCAAGAAAAAGAATTACTGACATAATTGAAGTATAACCGTCACCAGTTGGAACACCAAAAAGTGGGCGAATTAGTAAAAAAGCGATCCACAAAAATGCAGCAATTGAGATGAAAAATCCTGTAATTGTAGCAATGCGAAGTGGTGCGACAGTAAAGCTGGTGATTCCTTCAATTGCGAGATTTAAAAGTTTTGCATAATTCCATTTTGTTTCGCCAGCTACGCGTGCATCACGTTTATAAGTAATTTCTTTCTTTCGAAAACCAACCCAAGAGAACATTCCTTTGGTATAACGGTTGGTTTCGCGGAGAGTTTTTAGAGCTTCGACTGCACGGCGGTCGAGAAGTCGAAAATCACCAGTGTCGCGTTGAATTTCAATTTGTGAAATTTTATCAAGTATGCTGTAGAACCATTTCGAAGTTTGCTTTTTAAGCCAAGTTTCACCATCACGAGATTCACGTTTAGCATAAACGTCATCAAAACCTTCTTCCCAAAGGTTGATCATTGCAGGAATTAACTCTGGTGGATCTTGTAGATCTGCATCAATAATTACTAATGCGTCTCCTTTTGCATAATCAAAACCTGCCAACATTGCATTTTCTTTTCCAAAATTTCGGCTTAAATTAATGTAGGAAATTCGCGAATCTTTTTGGCTTTCACTTCTAATAATTTCCATTGTTTTATCTTTTGAACCGTCATTAATAAAAAGAAATTCAAAATCATATTTTGAAGTATTTTTTGCTAAAAGGTTGAGCCTTTCGAAAAGTTTTGGTAGAGATTTTTCTTCATTATAAGCTGGAATCATGATTGTGATGAGTTTCTTCATAATAATTATATTATAGCACAAAATCACCAAAAAATATAACCAAAATATTGAAATTTTATTTGGCTTATGCTAAAATTGGTTTAGGAGAAATAAAATGAAAATAAACACACAAAATACTAAAAAAACTAAAACTATTATTTTTGCTGCATTTGTAATTTTGCTGGTTGCTGGTGCTGGTGGAATTTTCTGGTGGGCAAATTCAAATTCTCAAAAAAATAATGAGAAAAAAGAAGAAAATACTTCAAAAGTTGAAGAGAAAAAAGAAGATTCAAAAAAACCTGAAGAAACTAAAAAGCAAGAAGCTGCGAAGGAAATTATTAATTCGAAAACTAAAAATAATAATACTGATCGTGCTGAAGGAACTGTTGAATCCTCGGGATATACGAATTTTCCAACTTATACAACTGTGCAAGTTGAAGATGGCGCAGTTCGTGTGGCCGGGCAGATTTCAGGGCTTCTTTATGACGATGGAAATGGCAAATGCTCATATACTCTAACACATTCTGATGGAACTAAAATTGAACTTTCAACCGAAATTTTAGAGAGCCCAAACAATAAATACTGTAAGGCAGTTTCGAAAAAAATTAGTGATAGTGAATTTAAAACTGGAAAATGGACAGCAATAACAACTTATAAAAATTCAAAACAAAAGCAAGAAGGAAGGTCGGATGCTCAAAGTTTTACAATCGAGAAGTAAAAAATTTAAAAAGTCAATTTTAATTGGTGTGCCAGTTGTGGCGGTTATTGTTTTTAGTGCTTTAGCTGTAATTAGAAATCTTTCTAACGCTGTTAAAGCAACTGATTTCAATCCTGGCCGAATTATTGACGACAGTATTTTTTATAATAAAGATGCAATGAATGTGCAGCAAATCCAAAGCTTTTTAAACAAGCAAATTGGTAGTTGCGATACTTGGGGTACTGGTCCTTCTGGAAAAAATGATGGCAGAACCGCTGCTCAATTTGCTGCTGCACAAAATTCAAATTATTGGCATAAACCTCCATATGTATGCATAAATAATTATCACGAAAACCCAAATACTGGTGAAACTTCTTTCGAAAAAGGTGGCGGATCTTTCGAAGGTGGAATTTCGGCAGCACAGATTATTTATGATTCAGCTCAAAAATATGGAATTAACCCACAAGTTTTGTTGGTTTTACTAAAGAAAGAATCTCTCAATTTATTAGATGATAATTGGCCAGTAAAAACTCAATATAAATATGCTATGGGATATGCTTGCCCAGATTCTGGCCCTGGATTTTCTGCTGCTTGTGCGGATTCGAAAGCTGGTTTTTATAAACAAATGACTTTGGCAGCTTGGCAGCTAAAATATTATAAAGACCATCATAAAGATGGTGGTTATTCGCTGAAGCTTGGATGGAATAATATTCAATATTCACCAAATCCAGCTTGTGGTACAAAACGTGTTAATATTGAGAATGTTGCAACTTTAAGTTTGTATATTTATACTCCATATGTTCCAAATGATTCAGCACTAGCAAATTATCCAGGGACTTCACATTGTGGAGCTTATGGAAATCGTAATTTCTTTATGTTCTTTAATCAGTTATTTGGCTCGACTCTTGAAAGTAAAAGAGTACATAGTGGAATATATGAAAGATATATTGAGCTAGGTGGTGAAAAAGGATATCTTGGTGATGTAGATTCTGAATTTTTTAAGACCGATAAATCAATATTCCAAAGGTTTAAAAATGGTTTCATAATTGGAAGCGACAGCACTGGATATTGGGAAAACTATGGTAAAATTAGACAAAGATATTCTGAGCTAGGGTATGAACATGGTAAGATGGGATTGCCGCTATCTGGATATTTTAACACTATCAATAATGGTCGTGCGCAAAAATATCAGAATGGTTTCATAATTGGAAGCGATAGTACTGGATATTGGGAAAGTATTGGTTTAATTAGAGAGAAGTATGCTCAATTAGGGTATGAACATGGTAAGATGGGATTACCTATAACACAAGAATTTTCAACTATTCAAGGTGGATGGTTCCAAAAATATCAGAATGGTTTTATTATAGGTAGTCCAAAATCTGGATATCATGAAAGTTATGGTAAAATACGCGAACGCTGGAATAAGATTGGTAATGAAAAAGGTGCTTTAGGATTCCCTATTAGTGATGTTATTGGAGAAAAAGGTTATAAGATACAACACTACGAGAGGGGTGATATTATGGGAAACGATAATTTGGGATATTGGGAAATTCAGGGTGATGTATTTAAATTTTATAATTCATTAAATGATACACAAAAAGATAAACTCGGCTTACCATTAAAGAATGAAGCATGGAATAACGGCAAATGGACTCAGTATTTTGAAAGAGGATTGATTACAGGCGTTGGTGATAAATATATATTAAAAATAGATAAATAGTATAGTTAAAACAGCAGAGATGCTGTTTTTTCTTGTTGAAAATAATCTAGAAAGCTAGCTGGTTTCAGGTGTTAAGAATAAGTTTAGTGTTGGAGTGTTAGGCGATGTATGATATAATTAAAAGCATAATGATTAAAATAGGATTTTTTGAAAAGAGGAATCGGGTTCTACTTGCAGAACTCGTTAAAACAGATTTTAAGTTGAGATATCAAGGCTCAGCTTTGGGAATTTTATGGTCAGTTCTTAAACCCCTTATGATTTTTGTGGTGATGTATTTTATATTTGTAAAATTCTTGCGAATTACTGATCCTTCAATTCCAAACTATGCAATAACTCTACTCCTTGGTCTCTCTCTTTGGGGATTTTTTACCGAAGCAGTTACTTTAGGAATGAATTCAATTGTCGCCCGTGGTGATTTGATGCGAAAAATTAATTTTCCAAAATATATCGTGATTATTTCTTCAATGGTTAGTGCTTTAATTTCACTTTCAATTAATCTTTTGGTTGTTTTAGCTTTTGCAATTTTTGCTGGTGTAAAATTCCAATGGTCTGTTTTACTTTTGCCATTTAACATTATACTTCTTTTTGCTACAGCTTTTGGTTTAGCGTTAATTCTATCGACTCTTTATGTTAAATTCCGTGATATTTCGCATATCTGGGAAGTATTTATGCAGATTTTAGTCTATTCAATGCCAATTATGTATCCAATTTCAATGGTTACAAAAGTTTCAATTTTTGGAGTTTCAATTGCGAAAATCATGATGCTCAACCCGATTGCGCTTACAATTCAAGATATTCGTCACAATTTGATCGCTCATGAAACACCAACTTTCTGGACACTTTTCGAAAATTACTGGTTTGCGTTAATTCCGATTTTGATCACGACTTTATTAGTATTTTTTGGCCTATGGTATTTTAATAAAAATTCGA
Source organism: uncultured bacterium (assembly GCA_938045655.1). Lineage (GTDB taxonomy): Bacteria > Patescibacteriota > Saccharimonadia > Saccharimonadales > Saccharimonadaceae > Nanogingivalis. The sequence goes on along the minus strand of CALIMO010000026.1, from coordinate 1,239 downwards.
AAAAATTTGCGGAGATCATGTAATGGGAAAATATGCTTTAGAAGTAAAAAATGTTTCGAAAAGTTTTCGTTTGCCAACAGAACAGGCAAGTGGTATTAAACAGGCCTTCGTAAACTGGACGAAGGGAATTAAAGGTTATAAAGAACAAAAAGTTCTTAAAGATATTTCATTCAAGGTTAAAAAAGGCGATTTTTATGGTATTGTTGGGCGAAATGGTTCAGGAAAATCCACATTACTTAAAATTATTTCGCAAATTTATACACCAGAGAGTGGTACAGTAAAAGTTGACGGAACTTTGGTTCCATTTATTGAACTTGGTGTTGGATTTAATCCAGAACTTACTGGCCGTGAAAACATCTATTTGAATGGTGCACTTCTTGGTTTTTCGAAAGAAGAAATTTCTGCAATGTATAATGAAATTGTGGAATTTGCTGAGCTCGAAGAATTTATGGATCAGAAATTGAAGAATTATTCTAGCGGAATGCAAGTTCGTTTGGCTTTTTCGATCGCTATTAAAGCTCAAGGTGATATCTTAGTGTTGGATGAAGTTTTAGCAGTTGGTGATGAAGCCTTTCAGCGTAAATGTAATGATTTTTTCGAAAATATTAAGAAAGATAAAACTAAAACTGTTATCTTAGTTACACATTCAATGGCGGATGTTAAAAAATATTGTAATAATGCTATTTTTATTGCAGATGGTATGATAAATGAATCTGGTGATGTTGATAAAGTTGCTGAGAAATATATAGCTTCCAATCTAGACACGCTTAATTCGCGCAATACTCATAGTTCTAATACTGATAATAATTCTTCATCAATTAAAATTGTTGGGAATAAACCAATTATTCATCATGGTGAATATTTTGAGGCTGATATAGAATATTCGTATGGCGGTGATGCTGAATTATATATTGCTTATACTCTTCAAGATGAAGGTAGAGGTGGTAGAGTATATGATAGCGGTCATGTAAAGGTTTCTTCAGATAATTCAGTATTTAATATTAGGATTTCTTTAGATAATTTTAATTCTACCGACTTTAGGTTGATTGCAGTTCTGTATGAAAAAAATAAAGATCATTCTAAAGCTATTGCTAATACTTTTGATGGCGGTGATTTTAGATTTAAATATTTAACTACTAAAACCGATAACGATTATGGTTTAGTAAAAAAGAATATTATTGAATAGGGATAGAAGATCTTTTAAACAATACCACTACTTAAGTTTAAGTAGTGGTATTA
>CALIMO010000025.1 GCA_938045655.1 uncultured bacterium | reverse complement strand
CTTTTTTTATTTTGTGAAGACTATTTTTTAATAAATTTTAAAATTTTATATAAAGGATCACCGTTTAATGAGTTATTATAATCCTTTTCCTCTGAAAAATTATAATCAGAAATTGGCGATTTTTTATCAGCACTGTTATACGGGGAAATTATAAAAAACTCTTTATTCTTCAAGAAACTACTATCATGCTCAATCTTTGGTGTGTAATCAGCTCGAATCATATCACCAGAACGATAAATTGGGGGCTCGCCATAAAACCAAATTTTACTTTCATTATTGGAATATTGTGCTGCCGAATAATATAAAAATCCGCCAACAACGATTGCTGCATTATTTTTTTCATTTCGAACCTTTTCAATAGCTTGCCGAATTTCAGTAATTTCTCCACCATTTTTAGAAATACCTTTTTGTAAATTAAGCTGAAAAATTCCAAAAATATGCGAGAAAATAATCAAAATAATCAATAAAATTGAAATACTCTTTTTATTTTCGAAAAGTTTAACCGCAATAATTGCCATTAAAATTGATGCAAAAACTTCAGCCATAAGTAAATATCTATCAACAAAAATTGAACTAAATGGTGGTAAACTTGCGATATAAAGCAAAAATATAGGAATCACTGAGACTGAAAAAATCAGCCAAAAAATACTATTATTTTTTCCATCCCTCCACTTTTCGAATGCAAAAATTGCAATAACCAGAAGAATAACCATAGCTATCAAAGATAGCCAACCGTTAGTTTTACTAGCATCAAGATAAAAAAAGAAATTCGATACCATATTTGGTATTGTTGTAAAATCAAGTGCAGGAATCCAAAACTTAGCTTTAACATAAGTAGCTTGCGAAACAAAAAATGGAATCCAAGGAATATATAAAAATGCAACAATCAAATGCGAAGAAAGCCATTTTTCAGCAAAAAAATTACTAAAAAACTTTTTTATATTATGCTTCTGCTTTCGAAACTTCAAATAACTAAAAAGATTAAACTTATTGTTTTTTTCTTGATTATTCGAAATATAAACTGCTCTAAAAATCCATAATGAAATTGGAATCAAAGCATAGAGATATTGTGTCCAAATTCCAGCACAAACAGCAATAATATAAATTATTCGCCATTTTTTCTTATTTTTCATCGTATTTTCAGCAACCCAAACTTCATAAAAGGCTCTTACCGTTAAAATACTCAAAAATGCTACCATCGTATACATTCTAGCTTCCTGAGAATATCTAATTAACATTGGCGAAATCGCAAGAAAACTACTCGCCAATAGCGCATTTTTCTTATTATAAATCCTTTTTACCAAAAAATATGCCAAAATTACGGTTAAAACACCAAAAAATGCAGATAAACTCCTCAATGCAAAGTCGCTCGAGGCGAAAAATACACTCCAAATCTTCAATAAGAAATAGTAAAGCGGCGGATGAACATCAACAGATGTGTAATGCCAAATTTCAGCAAAATTGAAACGAATTATATAAGCCGAAAAAGCCTCATCAAACCAGATTGAGGCTTTCGAAATCGTTAAAAAAACAAGGGTTAAAAATCCTGAAATAATTCCCAGAAAAGCAATTTTAGAGCGGTACTTTTTAAATCTCGAAAAAACCATACCCATGATAAGTCTATTATATCATAGCTTTTAACTTTTCGAAATATTAAAAATTATCTATAAATCGCTCGGTAGCGGAAAATTTCTAGCAAAATCTGCAACTTCTTTTTTAATTTCGGCAAGTTTTTTAGAGTCTTCACGGTGTTTAATCGCAGACTCCATCCATTCAGCAATTTTCACCATCTCAGCTTCCTTCATCCCACGCGAAGTTACAGCCGGCGTTCCAAGTCGAATCCCACTTGGTGTAAACATAGACAAAGTATCATTAGGAATTGAATTGGCGTTCAAAGTTAGGCCAATTGCGTCCATTGCGCGTTCAGCAACTTTACCATCGATCCCAAAACTTGCATAAATATCAATTAAAATTAAATGATTCTTCGTGCCCCCAGTCACGAGCTTAAAACCTCTTTTCGAAAGTTCTTCAGCCAAAAAATGAGCATTCTTCACTACCTGTTGAGCATAAATTTTAAATTCAGGCTGAAGTGCTTCATAAAAAGAAACTGCTTTTGCCGCAATTGAGTGCATTTGTGGGCCACCTTGAGTTCCTGGAAAAACACTGCGATCAATTAAAGTTGGTAAATTTTCAAGAGTTTTTTCTGGTTTTTTGAGTGGATTCCCCACTTTTCCGTTCGAAAGAATCATTCCACCGCGGGGGCCACGTAGGGTTTTATGTGTTGTAGTTGTCACAACATGAAAACCATACTCAAATGGGTTTTTCGAAACACCTCCAGCAATCAATCCAGCAATATGTGCTACATCCGCCATCAACATTGCTCCATATTTTTTGCCAATTTCAGCAATTTTAGCATAATCAATTTCACCAGGATAGGCAGAAAATCCCACAAGAATAATTTTTGGCTTATATTTTTCTGCTAATTCTTCAATTTGCTTATAATTAATTTCACCCTTTTCATCCAAACCATAACGCACAAAGTTATAAATTTTACCGCTACGCGTTACTGGTGAGCCGTGCGTTAAATGACCCCCTTGAGATAAATCCATCCCTAAAACTGTATCGCCAACTTCTAACCAAGCATTATAAACCGCCTCATTAGCATTTGCACCACTATGCGGTTGAACATTCGCATGATCACAATTAAAAAGCTGTTTCGCGCGTTCAATTGCTAAGCTTTCAATGATGTCAGTATTTTCCTGACCACCATAGTATCTTCTACCAGGATATCCTTCAGAATACTTATTTGTTAAAACTGAACCAAGCGCTGCCA
>CALIMO010000024.1 GCA_938045655.1 uncultured bacterium | reverse complement strand
GAAATGCATCGTTTCCAACATATTTTCGAAGCATATTCATTAATCGAGCACCTTTTGCATAAACAATTGCACCATCAAAAATAGTGCTAATTTCATCTGGATGATGAACTGGAACATGAACCGCCTGAACACCATCAATTGCATCGCGGCGCAAACTTAAAACTGCCTCATTAACTGCAAATTCTTCCCAGATTCTCCATTTTGGTTCTAAAGCGTCGGTTGCTAAATATTCCATCATCGTTGCGAAAGATTCATTCAGCCAAAGCTCATCCCACCATTTCATTGTTACAAGATTCCCAAACCATTGATGTGAAGTTTCGTGTGCAATCACTAACGCAACATATTTTTTTGAAGATATTGAGGAATTTTTACCAGCGAGCAATGCAGTTTCACGATAGGTAATTAAGCCCCAGTTTTCCATCGCACCACTAGAAAAATCTGGCAAAGCAATGTGGTCGCATTTTGAAAGCGGGAACTTTTGACCAAAAAAATCTTCATAAAATTCTAAAACCCGCACCGCAAAACTAAGTGGAAATTCCATTAATTCAGACTTTTGAGCTTTTGTTACCAAAACTGAAACTTCAACACCACTTTTAGTCTTTTTCGAAACTCGTTGAAAATCACCTAATACGAAGGCTAATAAATATGTTGACATTTTTGGTGTTTTAGCAAATCTAACCTGTTGAATATTACCATTTTTATTTTTTTCAACAATTTCAGTATTCGACAAAACTTCAAGATCGCTCAAAGCTTTAATTTCTAATGAAAAAGTTGCCTTTGCTTCAGGCTCATCAACACACGGAAAAACCTCACGAGCATGATGACTTTCAAATTGAGTTGCAAAAAGCTCTTTTTTCCCACCATTTTCTTTATAGTAGCAAGGGTATAATCCGTGCATCGCATCTGTTATTTTACCAGAAAACTCAATTTTAAATTGAATTTTATCACCTTTTTTAAAGTTAAGTTTTTCAATATTCACTAAAATTTCATCATTTTCGGCTTTCAAAAAGTTTAATTTTATATCGTTTACAAAAGTAATCTTTTTAATTTCTAAATCTTTCGAATGAAGTGCAATTTCTTTTTCATCATTAATCTCCCCAAAAATATCAACAATTCCATTAAATTCACGATTTTTTGCTTGCATTAAATCAAGCTTTAATTCATAATGTTCGGGCTTGAATTTTTCCGCTAATCGATTAACACTCATTTAAAATTTTCTCCTTAAAATCACTTAAAATATTCTCAATCTTCACACAATCTTGTTTATTTTCGAAACGCCACTGAGCATAAATTTTCATTTTTGGCTCAGTTCCGCTTGGTCGAATCGTAATTCTTCTATCTTCTGAACCAAAAATAAAACTTATCGCATTTCCATTTTTCAACATTTTAAAATTATTTTTTTCATTTGTTGAAAAATCTAACTCAGTTAAATTTTCGAAATCTCGCATTTTTAATGCACCAAAATTTTTATTTCCAATTCGTATTTTTTGCATAATTTCTTGCATTTTTGCAAATCCTTCAGCGCCACTAAATTCAAGAGATTCAGTCTTTTCAACAAAATATCCATTTTCAGCATAAATTTCATCAAGCTTCTCACCCAAAGTTTGATTTTTAAGTTTCAATTCCGATGCAAGCTCGGCTATCATCAATCCAATTGTTGCAGCATCTTTGTCTCTGGTCTGCGAACCAATGAGCCCACCAAGGCTTTCTTCGAATCCAGCGATAAACTTCTCTCCAAGCGTTTCTTTTTGTAATATTTTTTTACCAATAAATTTAAACCCAACCAGCAAATCATCATAAATTTTTACACCATATTTTTTAGCTAAAACATTTAGCATATCAGTAGTTACAAAACTTTTGCAAATAAAGTCACGGTTCCCAAAATAAAGTTCAGCATATTTATTTCGATCCTTTTGCTTCTTTGAAAGAATATAATCAGCCACCAAAATTGCAGTTTGATTGCCTGAAAAACTTCGAACTTCTCCATTTTTTTCAAGACTCATTACACAAATTCGATCAGCATCTGGGTCAGTAGTTAGAGCAATATCTGCTTGTTCTTTTCTTAATTTTGAAATCACCATTCTATTTGCAGAAAGATTTTCTGGATTTGGTTTTCTATCTTGAAGCGTTGAAAAATTACCATCAAAATTCATCTGCTCATCAACAAGAATGATATTTTCGAAACCCGCAAACTGAAGAGTTTTCAATAAATTCGTCGTTCCAGTTCCGTGAATCGGTGAAAAAACAATTTTTGCATTTCTATTTTTCGATAAAGATAATTTTGCATTAGCCTTGATATAAAAATGGTCGTTTTCTTCACCCAAAATTTTAATTTTACCGTTTTTTACAAATTCATCAAAATCACCAGTTTTAAATTCTTCGATATTTTTAGCAATTTTCATTATTTTTTTATCGTGTGGAGCTGAAATTTGTGTGCCATCATTCCAATAGATCTTAATTCCATTATCTTCTGGCGGATTATGACTAGCTGAAATCACAATTCCCGCTGAAGTTTTAAGATTTCGAACTGTAAAAGATAATTCTGGAGTCGAACGTGGAGTATCAAAATAAAAAACTTCAATATTATTTGCGGCTAAAATTTCAGCACATTTTTTTGAAAGCTCACAAGAGGAATTTCGAACATCCCAAGCAGTTGCAACACTTGGTGAATTAATATCAAGCGATTTTAAATAATTTGCGAGAGCCTGTGCACTTTCTGAGATTGTGACTAAATTAATACGATTAGAGCCAGCACCAACTTTACCGCGTCGCCCAGCAGTACCAAATTCCAAAATTTTAAAAAATGCATCCTCGAGCTCATCCCAATCTTCATTTTTTATTAAATTCAAAATTTGTGCTTTAAATTCATGATATTTTTCATCTAAAAGCCACTTCTGTAAATTTTCGAAAGCTAACTTTGATAAATTAGATTTGGCTTTTATTAATTCTTTGCTCATTTAGTCCAGCTCCTTTTATATCTATTTTATCACTATCTCTCAATAAAATCAAAGCGCTTGCGTTTTTAGAATATTTATGTTAAAATAATTCCAATGAATAAAATTCTAAAAAAATCTGCAAAAAAACTAGCCGATGACAATGCACGCGGAGCTCAAATTGGTTTGCTCGAAGAAGTTTTTAACGATATTTATCCAAGTCGCTGGGCTATTTATAAAGTTAATTTCTTTCGCGGAATAGCTTTTGGATTCGGTAGCGCTATTGGTGCAACAGTTCTAATCTTCTTGTTAATTTGGATTCTTAACTTTTTTGTTAACATTCCGGGCGGAATTGGTGACTTTATCCAATCTATTATAAATGCGATGCAAAATCGGCGATAATAAAAACTACCCCATCAGGAGTAGTTTTATTTTTAGCTTGAAGAGCCTGCTGTATTTTCCGTACTTATTGAGGAAGGCCCTGTATAACTTTTGGAAACTTTATATCCACCAGAATCGGTAACTTCAACCGTAATATTTTGACCAGCTTTATTAAACGTATAATCTGTTGAGAGTGTGTTTCCGGTTGGAAGAGCAGTACTAATTGTTGCGCCATCAACCTTAACCACGACTGAAGTTATATCGAAATTCCCCTTTACAATATTTATATTTATTCTGTAAGTATTTGAATTTGCATGCCTTGAGTATGAAACACTCGAGATAGATGGTTGTGAATCTGAACAGTTATGAATATTATCTTCTTCATTCACATTATAGCCTTCTGGTGCCGTTATTGTTTTCTTTTTAGAAACTGGATCAGTTGTTTCGAAAACAGTTAGTTTAACTCGAGTAGATTCCGGTGTACATTTAGTTGCTTTCTTTTTCGAAATACTGTCAAACTCAATTTCTCTTGAGACTGAACCGGTTTTATTTTTATCCCACCAAGACGGACAAATGTCATTCTTACCATTTATCGTACAATTTCGAATTCCAGATGGTCTTTCAATTTTATCTCCAGATTTCCATTTACCATTAGAAGCATAAACTTGATGGTGAACATCACGCATATATTCATTAATCACTCTACGCACAGGACTGTTATCAGGAGATCGCAAAGCCCGACCGTCATGGTTTCCGCTCCAAACACCTGTTGCAACCACAGGAGAATAACTCATCATCCAAGAGTCCTTGGCGGCACCTTTTCCGTTATCTGTTGTTCCGGTTTTCGAAGCTGTCCAGACCCCAGGAACCGTAAATCCATAGCTTCGACTTTGACTGCCAAATGTGGTTGTTCGAGCACTTGGATCAGCAAGAATATCAGTCAATTCATATGCGGCCTGCGAATCAATCACCTGTTTTGATTCATCTTTCCACTCAAAAATCTTTTGATTTGATGAATTTTTAACTTCAGTAAAATATGTTAATTCTTTGTAAACACCACCTCGCGCAATAGATGCAAAAGCATTTGTGTGCTCATCCTGGTGAACCGAACATCCACCACCAATTGCAGCAGAAAGACCAGCATTACTATTTTTACAATAAGATTTATCACCAAGCTGTTGTGCAACACTCAAACCTTCGTCAACACCAACAATACTCAACGCCTTAACTGCTGCAATATTCAAAGAGTTTCCAAGGCTGAACCTAATTGGTACACTACCGTAAAATTGTTTCGAAGCATTCCTTAGTTGACAAGCCCCATATGTTCCATTACAATATTGCGAATCGATATTTTCGTCCTTCAAAATTGTTCCTGGTGTATAAACGGTATCCTTCTTGTTAAACAAAGCCGCATAATCGACAATAGGTTTAATACTTGAACCTGGGTCAAGAGATGAAGTTGAAGCATTAGTTTGACCATATCCAGCTTTATTATAGTCAACCGATCCAACTTGAGCAATAACTTGCCCAGTTGCAACATCAACAGACGTCATAGAAATATTATCAGCGCCACTAACATACAAAGTTTTAGCACCAGCATTAACGGCATTTTCAGCAATAGACTGAGCCTTTAAATCAACCGTAGTTTTAACAGTTAGACCACCAGCACCAACAACCTTAACGCCAAGTTTTTCTTCAAGTTTCTTTTTAACCTCTTGAACAAAATGTGGTGCCTTAATATTTGTATATTGATCTTTTTCTGGCTTAATTGTTGCAAGAATATCGAATTCTTTAGCTTCTTTAGCCTCTTTTTCGGTAATAAACCCACAAGAAACCATATCATTCAAAACTTTATGCTGACGATCAATCAAGCTCTTATTATAGCTTACATTATATGGATTATAAACTGCTGGATTATTAGGGATAGAAGCTAATAATGCAGCCTCAGCCAAAGTTAGATCTTTCGAACTTTTACCAAAATAAGTTCGTGCACCAGATTCAACTCCGTTTCGGCGGCCACCATATGGAGATTCATTCAAATATAGTGAAAGAATTTGGTCTTTATTATACATTTGCTCAACTTGAACTGCAAGAATCATCTCTTTAATTTTTCGTGGAATTCCGCTAAATCCACGATCGCTGGATTCATTAGAGAAATAAACTTGTTTAATAAGCTGTTGCGTCAAAGTTGAGCCACCCTGAGTCGCTCCACCCCTAAAGTTATTTACGAAAGCACGAATAATAGCAGTTAAATCAACACCCTTATGCTTGTAAAAATCTCGATCTTCAATAGCAACAGTTGCTTTTTTAACATAGTCTGAAATCTCAGAATTATCAACAACTAGCTTATAATCACCAGAACCCTTATCTTCCCACAAAAGCTCCCCATTTCTATCGTAGTATTTCGAAACTGTAGTCTGAACTCTCTTAGCTAATTCTTCTGGCTTAATTTGATTTAAATCTTTCGAAACGTAGGCAAAAGCAGCCGCGATTCCGACCACAGCGATAACAATAAACACTGCGGAAATTTTTAAAGCCATAAATAAACCGCGCTTACTAAACCAATACTTTAAAACTCGCTTTGGATGAAGACGATAAAAAAATCTCTTCACTGGGTCTTTTGGTAGACTTGCAAGATACTCTGCTCGCTCACGAGCTTTCGAATCTTTCTTTTCTTTCCTTCGATGAGCTAAATTTGTATATAAACTTAGGTTATTCTGTTTTTTTAGTGAACCCACTTTTTTTGAAGCAGTTCGTTTTTCAACAGATTTCCCATCTTTATTGAGCATTCTTCTTCTATCCATATTACACTCAATTATACCGCAATTGCTTATGGTTTTCAAGATTTTTTAATTTTTATAATACTGGAAAAAAAGCTTTTTTTGTGTTAATATAGTTAATAATAAAATATAATAACGGGAGAGTAAATGAAGTTATCAGAAGAGCTAAAATGGCGTGGTTTCTGGAATCAAACCACTTTTCAAGATTCAAAAGTTTTAGATAGTGAAAAGCGAACTATCTATCTTGGCGCTGACCCTTCCGCTGATAGCCTTCATATTGGTCATTTAAGTGTTTATATGATGGTTAGGCGATTTCTTGATCATGGTCACAAAGTAGTTCTTCTAATTGGTGGTGGTACTGGAATGATTGGTGATATGCGCGATACTGAAGAGCGCCAACTCCTCTCGCCTGAAATAGTAGCTAAAAATACCGAGGCTCTCAAATCTCAGGTTTCGAAACTTTTTGCTGGGCAAGATTTTGAAGTCGTAAATAATGCGGATTGGCTTTCGAAAATAGAGTTAATACCTTTTTTACGTGATATTGGTAAAAATTTCAATATGGCAGAGTTAATAAGCCGAGATTTTTTCAAAAGTAGAATAAATAATGGTAGCGGATTAAGTTTTGCGGAGTTTACATATACTCTTCTTCAAGGTTATGATTTTTGGTATTTATACAAAAATAACGGCGTTTCACTTCAAATCGGAGGAAGCGATCAGTGGGGAAATTTACTTTCTGGTGTAAATTTAATTCGAAAGAAAGAAGGCGCTGAAGTTTTTGCAATGACAGCACCACTCCTTATTAATCGTTCAACTGGCCGAAAATTCGGCAAGTCAGAAGGTGGGGCTTTATGGCTTGATGCTTCAAAAACATCACCATTCAAAATGTATCAATTCCTCCTTAACTCAGATGATCAAAGTGTTTTCGAATATTTAAAAATTCTAACAATACTTTCGAAAGAAGAGATTGAAACAATCGAAAAAAATCATCAAGAGAATCAGCACTTGCGAATTGCTCAAAAAGCATTAGCAAAAAATGTTGTAGAAATCGTTCATGGCGAAGAAGTTGCAAAAAATGTAATTTCTACGACAGAAGTCCTCTTTGGCGGAAAAGCTTTCGAAAACCTAACTAAAGCTGAAATCGAAGTATTAAAATATGAAATTCCTGTGGCTTCAAAAGATAAAACTATTAGCGAAATATTGATCGAAACGAATTTTGCTAAAAGCAAAAGCGATGCCAAAAGGTTAATTTCAGCAAATTCAATTTCATTTAACGGCAATAAACTCCAAGAGGATATTCGAATAACCGAAAAAGGTCTACTCAAAAAAGGTAAAAATAGTTTCATACTCATTGACTAGTAAAATAAAAATCGCTCAAATTCGATTGAGCGATTTTCTATAATTAAACTTTCTTTTCAAAACCTTTTTTAGCACCTTCGAAAGTATTTAGTGCACGTTTTTGAATTTTACCAGCCTCTTTTTTATTCATTATAAAATTCTCCCATTTTCTTTATTTTTACTATTATAACATATT
>CALIMO010000023.1 GCA_938045655.1 uncultured bacterium | reverse complement strand
TATCAGAATTCTCCTGCACGGTTGGTTTTTCAGCCTTGGTTGGATCTGGAGAAACCTGTTCGGCAAAAACTAGTAAACGCTTTTCAGCAGTTCCGAGAGGAACGCAAGTAATCAAAGTCAGCATTGGTTTATCCGTCCCAATTTGAACTCTATTTACTTGATTTGGCATTACGACTTCTGTTTTTGTTACATTATAAGTATATCGTTTGCCGTTATAATTAGCATAAATTACATCACCTTGTTTAAGTTTATCAAGCTGAGCAAAAATAAATTTATAATCACCTGTGTCAAACAAATCATTACTTGAATGCCCGCTCAAAACAGTATTTCCATTTTGCCCCGGAACCGCATTTGCACCTGGGATTGAAAAATGTGCAACACCCTTTTCCATTGCTTTCAATTGAGACGCATTATCATTACCAACACCGTAAACAACTGGAACATCAACATTAATTTTTGGAATAATCAATTTTGGCTCTTGTCCAACCGAGTTAGAAGAATTCGGGCTATAAATTGTTTGAGCAGCATTCGAATTTCCCGGCGCAACATAAGCTTCAACTGAAGCAAAAATCAATCTATTATATTGCAAAAATAGAAACAAAGCTACCACAACAACTGCTGAAAAAATTGGTACAAAATGGCGGGATTTTCGAATTTTCTCAGTTTGCTGACGCGCTTTTTCTGAAATATCTTTTCGAAGCTTCGCCAAAGCTCGTTCTTTTTTCTGGTTTTCTGTTAGATCTTCTGTAACTTCTGGTTGAATATTTACCGTTTGCTTTTTCTGCTGCTTCAAGGCTGCCGAATAATAAGTTTCGTAATATTTTTGATAATAATTCTGCCAAGCCGCGTGATATCGTTTCCATTGCTCACTTGGCTGATTTTCTTGCTGAATATTATACAAATTTTGAACAGTTTGCTGAGGCTTATATTTTACCGCTCCTAAACTGTGTGAGTTTTCATCAACTTTTACAACATCTTGCTTGTTCTGAAGTGGTTGAATAACTTTTTGACGATCCTTAAAGTCATCAGTTTCTTGACCAACACCAGAATTAAAACTAGCTTTTGGTTGCGGTTGAAATGGTTTCGAAACTTCCTCAATTGAGTTCTTAATTAATTCTTCTCGCTGCCCATCAACTTTTTTGGAGTTATTTTGATTTTTTAAATATTCTGCCAAGTTAATTTTCTCTGGCCGAGCTTCTTTTTTACTTTGCTGGATTTCTGCAATTTGTTCAGTATTGGCTTTTTGGTAAAGCTGTTGAACTTTTTGTCTTCGAAATTCAATCGCAGCACGATTTCTATCATTTGAAAAAGTACTCTGCAGCCGCCTCTCAGGTATATTCAATCCATTGTTTTGATTTTTTTTATTATTATCATTCATTTCTCTTGA
>CALIMO010000022.1 GCA_938045655.1 uncultured bacterium | reverse complement strand
CAAAACTAAAATTGTGCCATTCGAAATTGGGTTAAAAATCAAGAAAATAATTGCAAAAAGCGCAAACATTAAAATTTCAGAGAAAAATTCAAGCGAGCCAATTTTCGAACGGCATTTACGACATTTTCCACCGAGCGAAAGCCAAGAAATAATCGGAATTAAATCAAACCACTTTAGTTGATAGTTGCAGTTCAAACAATGTGAGCGGTCATTTTTTGTTTTAACCGAAACTAAAGAGTGGAGTTTCTTCCATTCATTAGAATCAACTTTTTTGCCAGATTCTCTCTCTTCTTGAAGTTGTTTTGCACGCAATCGCCAAACTTGGGCAACTGAAAAACTACCCAAAACGGCACCAATTACGCCAAAAATTAAACTTAATAGAAAATTCTCCACTCTCTTCCTTTCGAAAAATTAAACTTTTGTAACTAGCGAGTAAATTGGGAACAAAATTGCACCAATCAAACCACCCGCCATCAACGCCATCACAACCATCAAGATTGGCTCAATCAAGGTTGAAATAGCTTTAATTTGCTCATCAAGTTCATCTTCATAAACCTGCGCGGTTTTGCCAAGCATTTCATCAATTTTACCAGATTGCTCACCAATGTTAATCATTTGTGGTACCATATCCAAAATATAATCTTTACCCTTTAAAGATTCTGAAAGACTTTTACCGCCTTGAACAAGTTTTCCGGCTTCATCAATACTCTTTTTCACAATAACATTATTCATCGCATCACCGCAAATGTTGAGCATATCAAGCATTGCCACACCAGTTGAAAGCAAAAGCTGACCGGTTCTTGCAAATCGTGCCATATAGAGCTTTCGAAATAGCGGACTGAACAATGGAACATTCAGTTTGAAATTTGCCGCAAATTTAATTCCTGACTCAGTTTTAAGATATTGGCGGAAGAAATAACCAGCAACACCTATTCCAACCAAAACAAGCCACCAGAAGTTAATCATAAAGTCTGATATTCCAATAAGAATTTGTGTTGCAAATGGCAATTCTTGGTGCATATCTTTATAGAGCTGCTTAACTTGAGGAACAACCTGCACCATCATAAACGCCATCACAAGACCAATAACCACAAGCACAATTACTGGATAAGTTAAAGCCCCACGGATTTTACTCATCATTGCCGCGTCTTTTTCTTGCTGAGTTGCAACACGGCGAAGCGATTCATCAAGTGTTCCCGACATTTCACCAGCAGCAATCAAAGCAAGATAAACTTTGTCGAAAATATCTGGAAATTTCGAAAAAGCATCTTTCAAGCTTGAACCACTTTCAACTGAAGCTAAAATGTCATCAACAACTGAGCGCATTTTTTTATTTTCAGTTTGCTCAGAAACTGTTCGGAGGGCCTGCGCAAGAGGTAAACCAGCACCAATCAAAGTAGCAAACTGACGAGTAAAGACAATTTTATCCTTAGTTGTAATTCGGTTCATAAACCTTGCCAAAGCGTTTTCTTGGCCAACTTCATAAATATCGTCTTGTAAAATATAGCCTTGATCAATAAGAGCTTTTCCAGCCGCACGCTGACTATCTGCTGAAATTTCGCCTTTAACGATTTTACCAGTAACACGATCTTTTACTTTATAAGAAAATTTTTTCATATTAACCTCTCATCAACCTTTCAAATTCAACTAAATCAACCGCAAATTCGCGTGCATCGTCATAAGTCACCACGCCAGATTGCACCAATTTAACAAGCGTTCTATCCATTGTCTGCATCCCTTGGTCGGAACCAGTTTGAATAACAGTATCAAGCTGATGAGTCTTTCCTTCACGAATAATATTTCGAATTGCAGGGTTCGCAACCATAACTTCAGCCGCAACAACTCGCCCACCGCCAATTGCAGGAACAAGTCGTTGAGCACAAATTCCTTGCAGAATATTAGCAAGCTGCGAACGAACTTGAGGCTGTTGGTGCGGTGGAAAAACATCAATCATACGGTCGATTGATTGCGCTGCAGAGTTTGTGTGAAGCGTTGCAAACACTAAGTGTCCAGTTTCGGCAATTGTAATTGCAGCCGAGATTGTTTCAAGATCACGCATCTCACCAATCAAAACAACATCTGGATCTTGACGGAGCGAACTTCGAAGAGCCGCAGAAAATGAGTAGGTGTCATAATGAACCTCTCGCTGAACAATCGCTGAGCGTTTCGATTTATGCGTAAATTCAATCGGATCTTCAATTGTAATGATATGCTGAGCTTTTTCACTGTTAATTTTATCAATCAAAGCGGCAAGAGTTGTAGATTTTCCTGAACCAGTTGGCCCGGTAACTAAAACTAAACCACGCGGAAAATCGGCAAAAGATTGAATCACTGGGGGCATTCCAAGCTCAGCAATAGTTTTAATCTGATTTGGAATTAAACGAAGCGAAGCTGCTAAATTACCCCGTTCATGAAAAGCATTAACACGAAAACGACCCAAATCACCAAAGGCAAATGAGAAGTCAAATTCCTTATCTTTAATCAGAATTTTTTGCTGATCATCATCAAGAATCGCAAAAACAAGATGTTCAACTTCTTCAGCATTCAATGGGTTATATCCTGGGAATGGCGCCAAAACACCATCAAGCCGCATCATTGGCGGCAAACCAACTTGTAAATGAAGATCGCTTGCGTTTTTTCGAACGATTTCTTCAAGTAAAATTTCTATTCTTAGATTTTGATTCATATTCCTCCCGTTTTATGCGCTATCAGACGCAACCCTATTGACTTCTTCTAATGTTGTAATTCCTGTTAAAGCTTTAAGATATCCATCTTGGCGCATTGTAATCATCCCTTGCGCCATTGCTACTTTTTGAACCTCATGCGAAGTTGCATGTTTAATGATAAGTTGTTGAATTTCTTCGGTCACCTCCATAACTTCATATAAACCTGCACGCCCTTGATATCCACCCGGTGTCTGTGGCGTATCACGGCCCTTCACAAGAGTATAAGACTTTTGGTTTGCAAGAGGTAGATTTTTATATCCTAAATCGGCTGAAACTTTTTCTACTTCCTCTGGTGTTTTTGGCAGTAAATGACCTACAGTTTCGATAATGCTTTGCGTTTCAAGCGGTGAAGATTGATAAGTATTTCGCTTGGCCGCTACTCTTCGAACAAGCCGCTGACCAATAATTGTATTCACCGTTGAAGCAATCAAGAAAGGTTCAATTCCCATATCAATCAAGCGAGGCAAAATTCCGGCAGCAGAATTGGTGTGAAGTGTTGAAAATACTAAGTGTCCAGTTAATGCGGCCTGAACGGCAAGGTTGGCTGTTTCACCATCACGAATTTCTCCAACCATCACGATATCAGGGTCAAGACGTAAAATAGAGCGTAATCCTGCCGCAAAAGTTAGTCCAACCTCAGCATTAACTTGAATCTGATTTACGCCATCCATCTTATATTCAACAGGGTCTTCA
Organism: uncultured bacterium; assembly: GCA_938045655.1. Lineage (GTDB taxonomy): Bacteria > Patescibacteriota > Saccharimonadia > Saccharimonadales > Saccharimonadaceae > Nanogingivalis. The sequence continues at coordinate 1,243 of CALIMO010000022.1, read as the reverse complement.
AGCGTAATAATATTCACCGAATCATCTTTAATCTCTTTGATCAATGCATAAAGCGATGTTGATTTACCAGAACCAGTCGGACCAGATGTTAAAACCATTCCATTTGGAGCAGCAATTCCCTTTCGAATTGTTCGAAGAGCTCGCCCAGCGTATCCCATTTCTTCAAGATTAAAAGAATTGCCCGTTTTATCAAGCAAACGAATCACGACTTGCTCACCCCAAACAACTGGTGAAATAGCAATACGAAGGTCGACTTCTTTATCTCCAACAGCAACAGCAAACTGACCATCTTGTGGAACGCGGTGCTCATCTATCTTTAAGCTTGAGAGAATCTTAATACGTGAAATTAAAGCAGGCTCGATACTCTTTGGTAAATTCATAATTTCTCGAAGAACACCATCTATTCGACAACGGATTTTCAAAGATTTTTCAAGTGGTTCAATATGAATATCAGATGCCTTTGCACGAACGGCATATTCCAAAATTGTATTCAAAGCTTTCGAAATTGGTGAGTCCTGAACGATTGTTTGAACCTTCCGTTTCGATTCTGCTTCCGCCTGAGTTTGCGCATCAACATTTTCAGCCAGAGCATCAACACCAGAAAGATCAGTTTTATATTGATCTAAAATATGCCTAATTGATTTTTGGCTCGCCATAAATACTTTTAGAGGGCGTTGAATTAGACTAGAAAGATAATCAACAGCTTGAATGTTCGTGGCATCAAGCATTGCAACAGCAATTCGCCCCTGAACTTCAGCAATTGGAACCGCCATATTTCGTTCAGCAATATCAACTGAAATTAAATCAAGAGTCTCTTGCGGAATTGTAGTATTTTCAAGATTAACATAGGGAATCCCCGAAACATGAGCTGTTGCGTGAATAAGAATTTCATTATCAAGAAACTTATGCTCAATCATATACGACATTAGAGACTGATTATTTAAACCAGCCTCTTTTATAGCCAACTCAATTTTTGATTCTTGAATAAGACCCTCTTCAACAAGGATCTTCGCAAGTCTATCCTGAATATCATTGGTTAATAATGTCATTACATTCCTTTTTGAATTATTTAATATTTATTGTCCAATATTAACTTGAACTGTTGGATTGATAGCATCCTTATTAAAAATTTCACTACTTGGTTTTACATATTCGTTCGAAATTGGTTCAGTAGTCTTAACCTCATAAGTTTGTTCAGAAAATCCACCCTGAGCTAAAGAATTAATAACTAAATATGAAATCA
>CALIMO010000021.1 GCA_938045655.1 uncultured bacterium | reverse complement strand
GCACCTTGAACCACCGCAAAAAGCGCTTGCAGATTTTCGCCTTTTGCGATATGCTCGGTATTTAATTCGTTGTGGCTTTTCAAACACTTTTCAGCCCAAAAATGAGTTTTATCTAATGCGGATTTAATTTGTGCTCGGCCAGCTAGTGGCGAAGTCAATTCATCAAAAGCCATGTGAATATCGGCACCAATTTTATGCTGAAGTTCCATTGAAATTTCTGGCGACATAAAAATCTTTTCGCCTGAAATGTGAGATTTAAACCAAACTCCATCTTCGCCAACTTTTGCGAGCTGATTTGAATTGTGGCGTGCTAAATTTGAATCACCTTTCGAAATGTGTGAAGTTGCGTCAATCCCCTTTTTGTAAGCCATTCCAAGTGAAAAAACCTGAAAACCGCCTGAATCAGTAAAGGTTGGTGCACTCCAATTCATAAACTTATGGATTCCGCCAGCTTTCGCTAGAATATCTGCACCGGGCCTAAGCATCAAATGGTAGGTGTTTGCTAGCACAGCCTGCGCACCAGTTGAGTAAATTTGCTCGGGCGTCATTGCTTTCACTGTTGCATTAGTTCCGCCTGCAATATAAGCTGGGGTTTTAATTTCACCGTGTGGAGTGTGAATTACGCCGGTTCTCGCCAAAGTGCCATTAAGGCGAGTTTTAATTTCGAAACTTAAAGCTTTTTTCATCTGTTAAAGTATAACATAGAAAAGTTTTTTTTGCAATTTAAAAACCGCCCAGAAGAGCGATTTTTAAGAATATTATTCAGTAATTTCAACACCCATTGAACGAGCTGTTCCGGCGATAGTTTTCATAGCGCCTTCAAGCGAAACTGCGTTCAAGTGTTCCATTTTAGCTTCAGCAATTTCTTGCAATTGAGCTTTTGTAATTTTACCAACTTTGTCAGTTTTTGAATTTCCTGCACCTTTTTGGATTCCTGCTCGGTCTCGAATCATATCATCAACTGGTTGACCAAGTGATTTCCAAGTGAAAGTTCGGTCTTCGAAAACCTGAAGGTGAACAATTACATCTTTACCCATCATATCTTTAGTTTTTTCATTAAATGGGTTGATGAAGTCCATCATATTTAGACCCCATTGACCAAGTGTTGAACCAACTGGAGGACCTGCTGTTGCACGGCCAGCTGGGATTCGAAGTTTCAAATTTCCAATAACTTTTTTTGCCATAATTTCCCTTTAAATAATTTTATACTTGATAATTCAAGTGCGTAACGTATTAATTTTAGCATATTTTTTTTAAAATTTCAAGCTTCAATTCGTTTATTTTAGGACTATTAACTCATTGTGTAAAATTTTGTGAAGATTGTTCGACGGAAAATTACGAATATGAAAATGTGATTAGCGTGAAAAATATTGTTAAAGTACATTGCTTGTAAGAAATGGCATTAGTTTAATATAAACCTCTATAGCCCTCAGCTTTGCTATGCTTTTTCTTGTCTTTAATTTTTAACTATGCTATAATTTTAAAATCACGCTTTGGAGGTTTAAAAATGGAAAATCGTGAAGTACTTGAAGTTCTAAAAGATTTTGGGCGGGTTTATATTGTGGGGAGTTTTGCAATATATAAAGCTCTCTGCATTGATTCTGCTCAAAATAACGATATTGATATTGTGGTAAAAACAAATATAGCTGTCTCAAAAATTCGTAAACGGCTTGAAGATCTGGGCGGAACTTTTGTCGAAAATAATAATCACAAAGGCTTTCGAATTAACTATCGCGGACAACTTTTTGATATTTGGAGAATTAAAGATACGGATGCGATTTTTGAACAAGGCTTTGAACGAAAGTATCATAATATTACAGATCTAATTTCGTCATTCGGTTTCAATCTTTACCAGGTTTGTATTTGTGTCGAAGATGGGATGATTCTAGCAACACCTGAATTTCACAAATATTCTCGAACGCAAGAACTTGAACTTATTAATCATAATTTATCAAATCCTGAGTATATGATAGATAAAGCTCTTAGGATTAATAAAAACGTTGTTTCCAAAAAGTAATTTTTTCTCGCTGAATTTGGCGAGATTTTTAATTTAAACCAAATTAAAACGCTCAATTTTGAGCGTTTTTTAGCTTTCGAAAATTTAAAATTAGATTTTTTCAATTTGAAGAATATCAAGCTCAACTGGAGTTTCGCGGCCAAACATCGAAACCATTACCTTGATTTTACCTTTCACGGCGTCAATCTCAGAAACTGCACCTTCGAAACCTTTGAATGGGCCATCAATAATATTGATAATTTCACCTTCAGAAAAGTTAATTTCAAACATTGGTTCTTCGGCACCCATTCGGCGGCGAATATCACGCATTTCTTTTTCAGAAACTGGTGTTGGTGAATCTGAGCCGATAAATCCAGTCACGCCTGGTGTGTTTCGAACCACAAACCAAGTCTCCTCGGTTAATTTCATTTCAACTAAAACATAACTTTGTAGAATTTTTCGTTCAACAACTTTGCGTTTTCCATTTCTAACTTCAATCTGCTTCTCTTTCGGAACAAGCGTATCGAAGATTTTGTCGGCCATATCTACGCCTTCAATTCGTTGGCGAAGATTTTCCGCAACTTTGTCTTCATATCCCGCTAAAGTTGTAACCGCATACCAGTTTCGGGAATCATCATATCGTTTATTTGCCATAAATACCTTTCAAAATTACTTAATTAGTGTTTTAAAAATCCAGTTAAACAAGCCGTCTAGCAATAAAATTAATATCGCAAACCCTACAGAAAATGCAATTACAGCACTAGTCATTTTCCAAGTTTCTTTGCGGGTTGGCCAGCGAACGAGTTTTAGTTCTTTCCAAGAAGCAGCTAAATATTTACCAAGTGCAACAAATGGAATTGTAATAAATTTAAACGGTTTCGTTAAAATTCGCACAAATTTTGGTACCGGTTTTTTGGCTTTTTTCTCTGTTTTGATGCCAGCAACTTTTGCAGCATATTTACTTATTTTTAGCTCTTTCGAAACTTCTTTTTCAGGCTTCGATTTTGCGTTTTTTGCCTTAACGCGAGTTATTTTGGTTTCTTTCTTCGCCATCTTTCTCCTATTCCAAAATTAAAAAGCCTATTAGGCTTGATATGTCAAGTATACCATAAAATTTTTTAAAAAGCAAAAAATATGCAAAAATCTATTCTTTAATTTTTGGGAGTTCAAAAAAGAATTTCGAACCAT
>CALIMO010000020.1 GCA_938045655.1 uncultured bacterium | reverse complement strand
TCAAAGCTACTAGAAACGGTATTTGTCTTAGTTTTTGTTGTTGTCGCAATTATTTGCAGAATAAAATCCATGCATTAATTGTAATATTTTTGAACTAAAAAGTCAACCCTACTACTCATATCCAAAAACTATATAGAAAGCCGAATTCGTATGTTCATTATAGCATTTTTTTTTAATTTTACATAGTTATCTAATATTCAGAACGAAGCATCTACCACCAAAATTATTAGAGGCGCGCGTCTTTAGTTTATACTTATTACCAATATTCTACGAACAATTAAACAACAAAAAGAGTTAAGCGGAAGGAAACCATACTCTTTTCGTAGACCCGCTCCAGCACATATCCGAGGCCTCCATCTAACATGGCCGCAAATACATACTGATATATATACCTCTTGACAGGTAATAAATTCTATTTTGTTATCCAAAGTGATTAAATTCCACCCAGATCAGCAGTTCGTTAAACACCCTTTCTGGGCTTTCTTGTACAGATTTAGTCGCCCTATTCCATAGCTCACTATTCTTTTTTGGCGTATATTTCAAAGATTCATCACCAGCGTGCATCAATTTCGCAAAGTCTTTTGGTGGAGTGTCTGTATCTAATACAGTTTCAGCGAATTTGCGGGTTTTTTGGTCTGTTTCTTTAATTAGTGGAGCTTCAATAACGATATTCTTATCTGTTTTAGTATTTTCGTCTATTACATCTTCATTGTTTAGTTTTTCTTCAGCCTTTACTGCCTCATTATTCGCTTTATTACCATATTTTAATTGCGCATATCCATCGAAGTCGATATCTACGCCATTTTGCCGCAAGTTTGCAACAGCATTTTCAATCTCTTCATACTTATTAAACCATAAAGCTTCTTTTGCATCTTTCCTTAGTTCTGGGTCTGCATATGCTTCACGAATTTCCTGCTCAAGGTCTTTAACTTCTCGTTTAGTTTCATAGTAATTATTTAACCGGTTGATATAGTCTTCCATATCAACTTCGCTCATATCACCACGCATTGCAGCTTGATCTAAACCATTTACACTATTTTTTCGAACCATTTGTGAAATCATGCCGCGGTCAAGATGTTCAGCATAGTTTTTGCCGTATAATCTTTCAAGCTCCGTTGGAGTAAACTGGTTAAACTCAATATTTTCTTCAAGCGCTTCTAAGCCTAAGCGTGCTTTTTCGTAACGCTCAAATAATTCAGGTCGTTCTTCCATTAAAACATATTCCAAAGCTTGATTATATTCAGTTTTTGTTGGTTTAATTCCATATTGTTCAAGTTCAGGCGTTATTAAATCTGATTCTTGAACTTTCGGAAAGGCAGCCTTATTAACAGCTGAGTTTTCACCTCGAGGGTTAAATCCATTTCCGAATGATCCTCCAAAATCCCTATCTCCATTTGCTAAAGGTGTGTGTTCTATTGGTTCGAATGGTTGCATCCTATTGACTTTTTGGTCTTTTTGTGCTATATTAGAGTTATAAGAATCCGAGTTGGATCTGGTGTAGAAGCCGGAAAGCTCGGGTTCTTCTTTTAATTTAGAATTATACACCGTATCTCTTCCAGTTTCATTGTTTTTACCAATATCAAATTCTTGCATATATCTTTTGCCGTTAACATTTACGGGAGATGACAAATAATCAAAGCCATCAGGAGATATTCCATGCTGCTTTAAGTCATCAGCTGATTGTGTCTTATTTGAATTACTTAAGATTTCTTTGAATCTTGGAGTGGTTCTCATTCTCGCTTTAAAAGTCGCATCATCAATGGCTGCACTGGTTGAAGATAGTTTTTTGTTACCCCTTGCACTCAAATACACTTCTTGCCCATCACCCGTCACATACGGATTATTCGCTCGTAAATCTTGAAGCATATTAAAGCTACGCTCACTCATTCGTTTGCGAGTGTCACCCGTAAATCTACCAATTAGCTCATCTTTAGTAAAACCTAACTGGTCGCTATCCAAGCGGTTAATGTTTGTTTCTCTTCTTGGGGTATATTGCAAGTCTCCGCCTCGGTTTTGCCTCTCTGCTTCTGCGAGGGTAATTTTTTCACGTGGTGAAGTTACCGCATTTCTTTCTGCCTCATATAATGCTTTAGGATCATAGCTGGTATTGCTCTTATATGGATTCTTCACGGATTCCATCCCACCAAAGGCCATTTTGCCAGCTCCACCCATAATTCCACCCATAAGAGCGCTTTCAGCGACATTTTCGTGAATATCTTGTTTGTTGTCGAAAAGCTTTTTAGTGAAGTTCTCAGCATATTGCTGTGCAGCTTCTTCACCAGCTTCACCTAATGCACCCGTGATAGCTCGCCCAACCATATTTTTGGCAAATTTGCCACCAATTTTACCGGTAAGGTTATCAATTCCAAGCTTTTCAATTGCTGCCTGAGCTCCAGCATTGGCGGTTGAAGCTAAATAGCGAGAAATAAAGCTACTTGGTGTATATACTTCACCTTTTGCTGCCGCTTCAGCCTTTTTGCGAGCTTCAATATTATCCAAGTGGTCCATCATATCTGAATGTGCTTCCACGCCATGCACTACCGCTGGAGCAATACCGCCAGTCACAGGGGTCATTGCAGCATCAATTGCCATTCTCGCTCCAGAACTACCCAAGCCATATGCCATTTTGTTATCTTGATCAGTTAAACCGGTTGCATCATTGAGCGTTTTTCGCACAACGTTCTTTTCACGGTCTGCTCGCACACGCTTAATCAGATTGTTTGCAAATTGGTTATCTTCATCGAATAATTTAATTGTATTAGCTCCAAGTTCGGTAATCGCTCCAGAAACTTTCGGCACAGTTTCCACCACGCTGTTAGCTGCACCTTTCACTGCTGACACTGGTGCAACAACTGTTTGCTGAAGATTATCATTATAATTTTTAGTGAAATCACTCACTGCTGTAGCATTTTTATTGATATTCTGGCTAGTCTGATCAATATTTTGTTTCACCTGTTGGTCATCTGGTCCATATTTTCGGAGCATTTCAGCGTTAACACGGTTTTGGATGTTCTGGTTGATCGTATTCTCTCGCATTTGTGCTGTTTTACCACCACTAAAAATATCATTCAAGAAGTTCGCTGCATGGTCTGAACCTTGGTTGTAGCGGTCTGTTTCTTCTTGCCGGTATTTATTTGCCAACTGCTGGCGTTCCTGCTCTCGATTCATTTGTGATTGTGGTTGAACGGGTTGAACCGGTTTCACGGGGTTCAAGTCTACCGAACTCTTCGCAAATTCTTTTGGCTGTTGTGGCTGAGTAGGGTTGCTTAAATTATTTACAAAATTATCTCCCAGTTTGGGTGCGCTGTTAAAACTCACCGCAGATTGTTGTTGCTGTGGCTGTTGTTCATCTTCTCGCTTTTTCTTTTGGCCAAAAAGTCCGCCAAAAAAGTCACCAATACCTTTGAAAATATCCATCTCTTCTCCTTATCTTGTCGCTACAAAATAAAAAACTGAGCGACGCAAATATTAATATTTTGCTAATCGCTCAGCGCTCTGAGTGGATTATTTTATAGTTTTATTATAACAGAATTCTCTATAAAATAAAAGAAACCCGAGCAGGGCTTCTTTTAGAGAAAACATTCATTAAAAAACTTTAGTATAAGTATTATAGCACTAATCAGACTCGAAAACAATATTCTTTTTAAACTTCGTATTTTGCCTATCTATTTCATTAAATGAAAAACCTAAAAGCATATTGATTAACTAGTGCTTATAGATTTTTAAACTATAGTCAACAAAGGCAACGTCAAATACACTGTCAGATTTGGAATATACTCCTATTAGCCTACAATCGGTGCCGGAGAATCGTAAAACGTCAACATGTTTAACATCATCGCTAAAATATTCATGTGGTAGTTTTTTCTTGAGTTGACTTACGGGTGTCTGCTCAACACCAATCTTCTCATGACGGGTTGACTGTAAATCGCTATATGACATAGCACTCCATATACAAATTCTTCCAATTAGAGCTTTATTTTCTTTGCCTCTTTTGCTATCTAGTCGAAATTTTTTATGAGCTGAGCCGAAATAGAAAGCTATAAATTTTCTTTTATTTTTTAATACTGTAATATCATAAGGTGAAGGGCTTAACTCATATTCTGTTTTAAATTTGTTAATACCTTTATCCATATTTAGGCAATTATCTTTTTCTTAAAAAACTCTTGTAATGATTCTTGTGTAATTTCACTGTGAATATTTACATTTTTCCAGGGATCTTCACTGTGAGTAAGTTCTACTAGCTTCCAAGCGGAATATTGACCTATCTGGTTGAAGACAGCTTCTATGAGCTCTTTCTGATCTTTACTTAAATTGATCTTATTAAAATTATCAAAATATACTGGTCCGTTTCCGAACTTTTTTAATTTTTCATAAAGCGGGATAATCACTGGTCCGTATTTCCAAGCCGTAATCTTATCGTCAAAAATAGGTTCATCAAAAAAAGCAAGATGAAAACCCTGAATATAATAAAGCAGCTTCTGAATTTTAAGATTTGTTAAGACTTCACCGTAATCCTCATTTTTAGAATTAAGCTTTACTAAGTACTTCGCTAGCTCTAAAGCCTGCACCTTTCTTATTGCTTTTGACATAACTATACCTTACCACAAATTGACTAAAAAGTCAATCCCCGCTCCCCTTTAGTTCATTTTTATTACTTTCATTTTAACATAAACGTAATAAATTTACAACATAATCCTAATGCTTTTTTAAATCAATATATTAATAACACCATACATAAAAAAGAAAGCCCTTTCGAGCTCCCTTTTTCTACGCTTGTAAATCCTTTTTCTTCTTATTTGGATCAAGTAGCGCAGCAAGTCGTGGGTCAAGCTGGTCTTGTAGTCCTGCCTGATCCGGATTTCCGCTGTCCACTTTCACACCTTGCACATTTTCGCTATAATCACTAAGCTTTGGTGCTTTAAATTCCACTTTTTCAAGCGCTTTCGGTGTCTCCTTGCTCAAATCCAAAATCCTATTCTGGCTGTTGCTAATCTGGTTAGATAGATCCCGTGTTTGGTCTATCGCGCTCTGCAACCCTTGGCCGTTGGCAGTCTTTTGTTTCTGCCTTGCATCCATAATGCGGTTATTTAGGTCAATTCGGCTACTTTCAATTTGCGAATCCACATTGTTTAGCGCATCTTGGCGGTTCGTTTCCCAGTCTTTCTTATTCTTATTGTATGCATTAGTTGCACTGGCAAACTCCAAGTCTTGGTTTCGGCGATCTCGGGCGAAAGCATCTTGTGCGTTTCCTGCGTTTCGGCTCGCCTCCAAGCCAACTGCCCAAGGAGCAACAATTTGTGCTGCGCTTGAGTCTCCGGCTCCACCTGTCGCAAACATTTGGCGCAAAGAGTTAGTTTGGTTGTTTGCATCTTCCATGATTTGTGAACGCACTGCACGGTTCTGAGCTTCCGAGTCTCGTTTGTTCATCTCATATGCGCCCTTGCTTTGCGTGTAGCTGTTTTCAAGGTCGTTTAGCTGGTGGGCGTAGTTATTTTCAACATTACCACGCCAAATGTCTCGTTGGCGATCCAATCTGCCCAAGCCTTCAGTTGCCACCCTTTCTTGTTCACGATATTTCGCAATTTCATCTGCTCTTGCTTTTGCTTCTGCTGCCGCCCGAGGGTCGTAGGTTCCGCCACTACGAGGGTCTGTGTATTGCTTGTTCCTGCTAGCATTGTTTTTACTCCACCAATCGTGCAACTCTTGCATTCCTCCACCCAAGTTTGCTTGAGTCTGGTTGGCAAATTCTGGGTCTTTCTCCATTTTTCGAAAATCACCCTTACCATCATTACCCACATATGGCAAGAATTTTCCATAACCATTTGCAGCTAAGAAACCACGGAAGTCGTTATTGCCGTTATATCTGTTCGCATCCAAACCGTTATAGTTATCAATATAGCCCATATATTCTCCTTATTTCTATTTGGGAGATGTTCTAAGGCTTATAAAGGTTCACAAAAATGAAGAGCCGTGACAAACAAGTTTTCAGTTCTCCAACCTAATGCTAATCCTGCATATTTAAATCTAGGGTTCAAAATAGCTTCACGGTGTCCGTCGGTACTCTCCATCCATTCTTTAACATGATCCTCAGCTGGATGGTCTTCAGGTCTTGTGGTCTAATATTCATCTTGGTTAATATTCTCACCATACTCCTTACAATGATTATCCACATAAGTTTGGTCAATTAACCCACGTCCGGTTTTTGGGTTCCTGTGAGCATAGTAATCATTCTTGATCATATCTTCAACCTTGAGCCTTGTAACGTTGTCAATCTCAGGTACACGCACTAAAGGAGCAATCCCTCTTTGGGTTCGCTCTTTATTTACAAGTTCAAATATCTTGTCAGCAGTTGGTTTTTCAGGAATTGTAGTCACTTTTGGCTCGTGATATTCAACTGACTTATTCAACAGTTTGTCGTGTCCTGTTATTTTAGCCACTTTATCCGGAAAAGCAAGAGTGTATACTAAAGCCCCAACTAGTCCCAACACGACTAGTCCGAGCATACCACACACAGCTATCTTCCGCATATCTTTCATACCTTGATATTACTCCATTTCATTCAAAAACAACCACCCATAAAACGAATGGTTGTTTTTTGTATATATTAACGCTTTGAGAACTGCTCTCGTTTTCGAGCTGAGCGCAAACCGTATTTTTTGCGTTCCTTTTCGCGAGGGTCGCGTTTTAGGAATTCAGCTTTCTTTAGAACTGGTCGCAAGTCAGCATGAGCAATAGTTAGAGCTTTCGAAATAGCAAGCTTAATTGCGTCAACCTGACCAGCCAAACCGCCACCGTTAACCTTTACAGTAATATCAAAATCAGCTTGTTTACCAACTAAGGCAAGTGGATCTGTAATCTCAGCAAGCATAGATTTATTACCATCAAGATATTCAATTGCAGTTTTACCATTAATAGTTAAATTACCTTTTCCAGCATATAGTCGAGCGCGAGCTGTTGCAGCCTTGCGTCGGCCAAGACCGTAGAAATATTTAGCTTCAGCCATAATTATTTAACCTCAACTTTCTCTGGTTTTTGTGCAGCATGATTATGCTCAGCACCAATATAAACTTTCAAACGTTTCATTCGATCTGCTTGAAGTTTGTTTTTTGGAAGCATTCCATAAACTGCTTTTTCAATAATCATTGCAGCGTTCTTTTCGCGCAATTCTTTTAGTGAAGCTTCACTCAAACCACCAGGGAAACCACTGTGTCGGTAATACATCTTAGCTTCTTCTTTATTACCAGTAACTTTAACTTTTTCGGCATTAATAACGATCACATAATCTCCACCATCTGTGTGTGGGGTGTATGTTGGTTTATTCTTACCTGTTAGTAAAGTTGCAATTTTTGCACTGAGTCGACCAAGTGTAGCCGATTCCGCAGCATCAATCAATAGCCATTTTCGCTCAACTTCAGTTGGCTTTTGTGAATAAGTTTTCGCATTAACAGCCATTTACTTATCCTCGCTTTCATGTTTAATCTCATCAACAAACTCAATTGTAGCCATTTGAGCAGCATCACCGCGACGAATTCGAGTTCGTTCAATTCGCAGGTGACCGCTATTTCGCTTCGAAAGTTGTGGAGCAATAATGTCTACTAATTTATTTGCTGCGTCAACATTACCAAGTTTGGCCATAACTTGACGACGGTTATGTAAATCACCTTTTTTAGCTTTAGTGATAAGCTTTTCTGTGTAGCGCAAAGTCTCTTTGGCTTTTGGCAAAGTTGTTTCAATTTTGCCATGAATGACTAACGAAGTCGCTAAGCCTTTGAGGAGCGCACGGCGTTGATCGCGTTCACGACCAAATTTTCGCCCTTTATATCCATGTCGGTGCATATTATAAATTTAACTCCGCTATTTTATCTTTTACTTCATCCAAAGCTTTGCTTCCAAAGCCTTTAAGTTCACGCAAATCTTGTTCGGTAAGGTTTACTAAGTCGTGAACAGTACGAATGTCATTATTAACAAGCGCATTTGTTGTTCGAGCTGTCAAGTTTAAATCTTCAATTGATGTGTGAAGTTCACTTGCTTCATCTTCGAATTCTTCACCTAAAGCTGGAGCAGCTTCAATCGTTGTAGAACCAGCAAGTGCCGTATATTGATTTGCTAAAATTGCCGATGCTTGTTCGAAAGCTTCCCGTGGAGAAAGCGATCCATCAGTCTCGATAGTTAGATCCAATCTATCAAGGTTCGAAACCTGACCAACACGAGTATTATCAACTTTGTATCGAACTCGCAAAACTGGCGTAAAAATTGCATCAACTGCAATCATATCACTATGAATTCGGTCCTCACTAGATTCTTCAATAGTTTTATAACCATGACCAGATTCAACCACAATATCCATTGCAAATTTAGTCTTTTTATCGTCAATAGTCGCAATAACTTGATCTGGATTTACTACTTCCATATCAGCATTTGCTTGAATATCACCAGCAGTAATTACACCAGCACCAGTTTTTTCCAATCGAAGTTCAACAGGCGAATCAGTGTGAGCCTTAAATTTTACATTCTTAAGATTTAACATTATGTCAACCACGTCTTCTTTTACGCCTTCAATTGATGTAAATTCATGGCTAACTCCGTCAATCTTAAAAGCAACTATTGCTGCACCATTAATACTCGAAAGGAGCACTCGGCGCAAGCTATTTCCAAGCGTATTACCGTATCCAGGTTCAAGCGGTTTTACAACAAAAGTTGCAACATTTTCGCTTAAGTCTTGAATTTCAGCAAGCGCTGGATTGTGAATTAATTTTGACATATAAACTTTTAGCTCCTTACCTTTTATCGTGAGTAATATTCAACGATTAGCTGTTCATTAATTCCAGCCTCTGCTTCTTCTCGTTTAGGAAGACCTGAAATAGAAACTGTCATTTTCTTACTGTCAGCTTTTAGCCAGCTAAGTGGAGCTGGGGCTGCATCAGCAATAACATCTTCAAGATTTGTGAAATAGCCAGATTTTTGGCTCTTTGGTCGAACAACAATCTCGTCGCCAGCTTTTAGTCGAATTGAAGGAATATCAACTCGTCGACCGTTCAACAAGAAATGTCCGTGGCTCACCAATTGGCGAGCTTGTCGTCGTGAAGTTGCGAAACCTGCTCGATAAATAGCATTATCTAAACGAAGTTCCAAAAGCTGTAGTAAGTTTTCACCAGCCAAACCTTCACGGCGTGACGCTTCTTTCATCAATCTTGCGAATTGCTTCTCAAGAAGTCCGTAAAGTCGTCGAACTTTCTGTTTTTCGCGCAATTGAACTGCATATAAACTTGGCTTTCCTTGTCGAGAACCTGAATGTTGACCAGGAATTCCACTTTTACGTGCCATAATTTTAGCAGCTTTTCGATGAAGGGCATAGCCTTCTCGGCGTGATTGTTTAACAATCGGAGATCTATCTCTCGCCATAATTAAGCCCTCCTTGCTTTCTTAGGACGAACGCCACCATGTGGGACGCCAGTCACATCTTTAATACTTTCAACGTTAATGTTTACATTCGAAAGTGAACGAATCGCCGAATCGCGACCAAGTCCGACACCTTTAACGAAAACATCAACTGATTTTAGCCCATAAAGAGCTTGTGCATTTTCGGCTGCTTTTTCAGTTGCAACCTGCGCTGCATAAGCTGTACCTTTTTTACTTCCTCGGAAGCCACAAGCACCAGCACTCGCTGCCGCTAAAGCATTACCTTTTTTATCCGTAAAAGTAATGATTGTGTTGTTAAAGGTTGCTTGAATATGCATTTGACCTGATGGAACAGATCGGCGCTGTTTTTTACGACTAACTTTTTCTGCCATTTTTCTATCCCTTTCCTAAATCAAGTCTTGCTTGCTGCTTTTGGCTGTGCTCCACCAACGGCGATTGCGCGACCCTTTCGAGTTCGTGCGTTCGTTCGTGTGCGCTGACCGTTTACAGGCAACCCTGATTTGTGTCGCATACCTTTATAGTTGTTAATGTCTTTTAGACGTTTAATATTATTTGCCACGAGGCGTTGCAGATCACCTTCTACGGTATAATTATTATCAATAATTTCACGTAGCTTCTGTTCTTCAGCCTCGGTGAGATCTTTCACCCGAGTGGTCGGCTCAATCTTAGCCGCC
>CALIMO010000019.1 GCA_938045655.1 uncultured bacterium | reverse complement strand
CAAATTTATTATTATTATTATTATATAATAAGGCTTGGAAGTTATATCCGCGTAATTTCTCACAAAATCGGGTGTGCCGATTCGTTCTTTAGAAAGAGGTGGCAAAAAATGCCAAACAAAGATTATCATACAAACGATACATCGCTTGGTTCATTTAACGGTCAAAATGCAGCTTTCGAGTCTGACACAAACCACACTAGCAGCAATGGAGAACAATTAAATGATATTTTCTTTTCTCCAGGTGACCCTTATGGACCAAACCATGGTCATATCGTAACAAATAGTGCCTGAGGCGTTGAATATTGGAGAGATTCGAATGGAAGTGTTTTGTTCGACAATGATAAAGATATAAATAATCTTTGATTTCCGAGCAAGATTAATCTTGCTCTTTTTAATGGAAACTTAAAACTAAGGAATTTTTATGTTAATAGAAAAAGCCAAATATCCAGATTATCATTATGAATTTTATTATTCTATTTTTAAAGATAATTCTGAATACTTTTTAGAATTTGATTTTTATGGTCCAGAAATTGATTTTTTGAAGAATTCAGAAGCCACAAAAGAGATTTTCAATACAATCGGTGTTGATTTTATTGATTGGAAAGTTAAAAATAAATTGGCAAAAATACAGCTTCATTTTCCTGAAAAAGCCTATATTTAATATTTTTCGATAATGCAAGCAAATTTAACATAAAATCAATCTGTTTTGTTAAAAATATCGGCAACAAAATTAGCAATTTTCAAGGAAACTTGGTAGCTGCAATTGAGTCTTTTTTATATAATTAGTGTATAATATTTAATATGAAAGGACAAAAAATGTTTAGTCAGAATTTACAAAAATTACGAACCGAGAAAAATATCTCGCAAGAGCAACTTGCCGATAAAATTGGCGTTTCGCGACAATCAGTTTCGGCCTGGGAGAGCGGAAAGTCTTCGCCCGAGCTTGAAAAACTTATTGCTTTAAGTGAACTCTTTGAAATTAGTCTAGATGAACTAACCGGCGAAATTTCAACCAGAAAAGCAAATTTTAACAAAAAAGAATATGAAAAATCATATCAAAAAATTGCACTAATTCGTGCGCTTGGTATGTTTATTCTTTTTGCAGGCCTTGCAATAGCAGCATACTTTTCAGGATCAACAGCAAGCTTTAATGTTTTAGCAGGGGTTGGCTTAATGTTATCCTTAGCAATATCAGTTCCCCTACTAATTTTAGCTAAAAATTTTGATAATTCAGAGACTGAAAACCTACTTGATTATAATATAGAAATTGACAAAATTTTTTCAAAAAATGAAATCAGACAAGTCAAAAATATTAAAAATAGCAGCACTATGGCATTAGTATCAACACTTTTTACAGCTATAGCGGCTCATCAAATAATTTATCATTTTTCTAATCTTGGCATTAATTTAGCTAATACTATATTTATGGCTCTACTAGGAATTGGAATCTCAGCATCAACTTATGGAAATTCTATTTTTTCGAAAATTAATAACTTTTATGAAATCGAAAATAAAGATGAAGAAAAAGATTCAAAAATAGGATTTTTTGCGGCAATAACAATGCTTTCAATAACAGCAATTTATTTGACTTACAGTTTTATTACAAATAATTGGAACTCGGCTGAACTATTTTACCCGGTTGGCGGAATTGCAATTGCAATTTATGCTATTTACGTAAAAAAGAAATAACCATCAAAAACAAAACGCTCAATAACTAAAATTTTGAGCGTTTTTATTATTTAAAATTAATTCTTATATAAGGCGTGCGAATTTGCCGCGACTCGCTCCAAGAAAAGCAACTGAGCTTGCTGAACATTTTCTGGTTTTCCAGCCCAAGCTTGAAGCGCTGGAAGCTGTAAAGCTCGTGCAAAACTATAAGTCAATCCCCAATCAAAAGGTCCGAGATTGGTTATTTCTTGAAGGTTATCGGTTGCCTGAGTTGCGGTTTGTCCACCGGAAAGGAATACGATCCCTGCTAATTCTTTTGGAACTATTTTCTTAAAAACAGAAACGGTTTCTCGTGCAACCTCTCTTGAAGAAGATTGAATTTCATTTTCAGAACCAGCAAGAACCATATTTGTTTTCAAGATTGTTCCCTTAAGATCAACTTTAAATATCTTTAGTTCCTCAAAAAGTTTTTTAAGAATCTTTTCTGTAACTTCTCGGCACTGTTGAATAGTATGTTTTCCAGAATAAACCACCTCTGGCTCAACAATTGGCACAATTCCATAATTCTGGCAAGCTTTAGCATATTGTGCTAAAACTCGCAAATTCGAAGTGATTGCAGCTTCACTTGGCGTTCCTTTTTCTTCATCAATTTCGAAAGCAACTCGCCATTTTGCAAAATCAATTCCTACTTTTGAATATTTTTGGAGTTTTTCAATCAAAGAATCAAGCCCTATCGAAATCGTCTCACCTTCAAATCCAGTTAAAGGCTGCAAACCACCGTCAAGTTTCACGCCAACCAAAATTCCACGATTTTTTAAATACTCAACAAAATTAATACCTTCAGAAGTGTTTTGTTCGGTCGTCTCTTCAAAAAGAATAATTCCACTTAAATAATTTTCAATATCTGGTGTTTTGAAAAACATCTCACGATAGGCTCGGCGATTTTCAAAAGTATCTTTAAGCCCAATCGTTTCGAATTTTTTATGAATATTCCCGCCAGACTCATCCGCAGCAAATATTCCTTTTGGTCGCATAACTAATTTTGCAGCAGTTTTGTGTAATCGTGTTTCAATATCTGGCGTACTACTCAAAACATCAACAGGTAACTCATAATTTTTGCGATTTAAAATTTGATGCGCGTAAAAAGGCTTCAAAATATCATTAAAATCAGATTTATTAGCAATTGTAACTGCAACTTGCAAATTTTCTTCTAATTTTGAAGAATTCGAAAAATTTTCAGCAACGAAAGCCGCCTGAAAAATATTATTCTGATAAAACGAATTTAATTCGAAGTTGGTTTCAATACTGGCAATTTTTTCTTTATTTCCAGCAATTATTTTCGAACCATCAAAAATAACAACACCTTGTACACCAGTTCTAATTAGTGAATCTATCGCATTTTCATAACTTGAATAATCAATCAAATCGCTTAAATTTTGTTTTCGAAAATCTACAAAAACTAAATTCGCTCGAACGAAAAACTCATGCGCAAGCTCAGGGCTCAAATCGGCAATGTTAAAAACAAGCTCAATCTTTGGATTCTCACGCAAATATTTTTTAAAATCTGCCAGATAATTTTGCGAAAAATTAGCATCCGCAATATAAATTAAGTCTGGTGGAAAAGCTGGCGAAACCCATTTTGTGCTATGAGGATTACTGGTTAAAATAAAACTCTTGCCCTTATACGAAACTATAAATCGGTCAATTAGATCATCATTAATTTCATTATATTCGAAATGAGAAGTACCGTTTGGATTTGCGCTTGAAAAAGCCTTAAAGTGTGCTGCTGTAAAGATTTTTTCACTCAAAATTGTTCCACCATAAACACCAGCTTGTTTTTGATAATTTAAAGTTGAATCATCAAAAGTTAGATCATAATGAAAATCATTAAGCTCATCTTTATAAATTTTTTGATTTTGAATGTCTAAAAAGTTATCTTTTGTCGCATTTCCAATCGATAAAATCGTCGGTTTCATTTCCCACCTTTAAAAATTATTATGCTTTTGCTTAAATTATATCAAACTTTCGAAAATAAATCAAACTTAAAGATTGAATAAATCATTTAGACTTTCAGCCACGGTTGGGTGGGTAAAAATCTGGTCTCGTAGAACAGTATAATCAAGCCCAGCGTCAATCGCCGTTTTTATAATATTTATAACTTCTTCTATCTATTTTATCCTTTTCTTTTCTTATTAAGTTTAATTCTAACATTTCTTTTAAAAGAGTTATAACTCTTGTTTGGCTAAAATTTATATATTCTTCTATTTCTTTTCTTGTCGCTCCATTTTTATCAGTAACAAAGTTTAAAATATCCGTATACAAAGGCTTTATTTCAGTAGTATTTTTTTCAATATTTTTATTGAAAGAATTATCTACTAATAATTTTTCCTCTATCTTTTTATAATGTATATTTGGAAGAACAACTTGAAATGCTCCAACTTCTGCTTTGATTGTTGGTTTCATATTGTATCTTTCATAATTAGTAAATATCTTTCTTATTCCTGTTCCATAGGCTTCAATCAAATGTAATCTGTAAAATATGTTGGCTAATTTTTCATTTCTTGATTGTGATACTCCTAGCATAATTGAATCTAACGACAAGCCATAGACTATCCCACCTAATGAAACAAACTCTATTCTATCTTCATATATATTTACAAGAGTACTACCACTAAATGAATATTCTCTATGAATAACTGCATTTAATAAGGCTTCTCTTATAGCTTCTACTGGATAATCTCTTTCATCTTTTCTAATTAAACCTTCAAAAGTTGCTTCAGTTTTATTTAAAAGATTGATAAATTCAAAAGCTTCTGTCACTTGCTTTAATAATGAACCTTTAAATTCTTTTCTATCTTTAAATATATTTTTTTCTATTCCTTCAAATACAGCAACTTTTAAAGTATGATTACATTGATCTGATAAAAGTAAAGCAAGATTTGTATATAAATCATCTTCTCCTATTAAACCTAATGTCTTTTTTTGACTTAAGCCAAATGATAATGCATTTTTCTCAAAAAATTTTTC
>CALIMO010000018.1 GCA_938045655.1 uncultured bacterium | reverse complement strand
AAATGATAATTCCGTAAGTCTCAAGCTTGGTCTTTGAAAGAAAAATAATCAAATATCCAATAATTGATGCCAAAATCGCTGCAATCGTTCCGCAAATTATAGCTTCAACCAAAAATGGTCCAGCGATAAAACTTTTATTTGCACCAATCAATTTCATCATATAAATCTCTTCCCTACGATTAAAAATAGCCATTCGAATTGTATTAAAAATAATTAAACTAGCAATAATTACAAAAATTGAACCAGCTAAAATTCCAACTTTCTCAGCAAAATTAATCGTGTTTGAAATATTCTTAATCGCTTCATTTCGATCACTCGCATATGTTGGCAAATGATCTGAGTCGAGGCTCGATTTTATCAATTTATTATTTTCAACAAGATTTTTGAGCTCGGTTGAATCTGAAATATCAACAAGTCTAATATTAAAAATACCAAAAAATTCATTATTCGACTCAATCAATGCTTTTCGAATACGCACGTCTGCAGATTTTTTTCGTGCAAATTTATCCCGTGCTTCTTGCGGTGAGGTGTAAGTTATATTTGTCACTGTTTTGAGATCACCGATTAGCTTTTTCATCTTTTCAATATCAGAATTTGAAACACTTTTTTTCAGATAAATCGACATTTCAACTTTATTTTTAATGTCATCAACCGTATCCATCAAAATTGAACGCGCAAGAAGCGATCCGAAAATAATCACCAAAGTAACTGTCATCACAGCAGTTGCAGCGACCGAAAGCCAAGCATTTCGAACAAAGCTATTTGCACCATATTTTGTAATTCGCCAAAGAGTTAAAGTTTTGCGGCGGCGCTGTTTCTGTTGCATAATAACTTTCGAATTTTGTTTTTTTCTACCTTGCTGCACTTGAGAGCCTTTAATTTTATGATGTTTTAAATTTTCCTCTCTCATTATTGTCTATACTCCCCTTGCGATTGGTCGTGAGTAATTTTTCCACCACTTAAGGTAATTACACGCCGTTTAAGTTTATTTACAATTTCAACATTGTGCGTAGTTAGAACCACCGTTGTTCCGTAGTTATTAATTTTTTCAAGCAATCTAATAATATCCCAACTATGCTTTGGGTCAAGATTCCCTGTTGGCTCGTCGGCGATTAGAATTTTTGGCTGGCGAGCAATTGCGCGGGCGATCGCCACACGCTGTCTTTCACCACCACTTAACTGATGTGGAAAATTCCCCTCTTTTCCTTCAAGACCAACAAGTTTAATAACTTTCGGAACAGTCGCTTTAATCTCATGATTAGTCATTCCGGCAATTTCAAGCGCAAAAGCTACATTTTCGAAAACAGTTCGATTTGGCAAAAGCTTAAAATCTTGAAAAATCACACCAATTCGGCGCCGCAAAAGTGGAATATCCTTATCTCGCAATTTATCATAATCAATTCCACCAACAACAATTTTACCGCTGGTTTGTTTTTCTTCACGAGTAAGCATTTTTAAAAGTGAGGATTTTCCCGCACCACTTGTTCCAACCAAAATAACAAACTCTTTTGGCTTAATATGAAGGCTAACCCTGTTAATCGCAGGAGTTTTTGAATTACCATAAACTTTTGTCACACGATCTAATAATATCATCACTTTTTATTATACCAGCTTTTTTCAAAGTGTTCAAGCTTATTTAAAAATTTTAACTAAAATCACCCTTTCGAGTGATTTTTGAGTTATTTTTTAGCTTTTTTCTTTCGAAGAAGCTGTGCTGTATAGTTTTCTGGTGAATCTGCGGTTCTGTCGATTCCTAGAACTTCTAGAACATCCCACAATTCCTGGCGAATTGCATCTGGATTATCACTTTTTTTCACTTCTCGTTCAAGTTTAATGAAAGTTCCTAATCCTTCAACATCATCTAAAAAGAAAATGGTATCTTCAACCTGAAGTTTTTGGCGATTTCGAAGTACCTCAACTTTCATTTCAAAACCAAGTTGCTGAACAATATGCGCTGTTTCAGAATAATTTAAAACTGGCGTTTCATGAATTAAATCAACATTTTCAGCATCAATATGGCGCTTTTGAATTAACTGATACCAAGGTTTGCGTTTTGGATCAATAATCTCTGTTCGAATCATTAACTTTGGTAAATTTCTACTTGGCTGAAAACCTCGTGGTAAAAACACGCGATCGTTCTGAAAAATAACTCGCCCAAAATCATGCCCCGTATCCGTTATTCTTTTAATAAAATCAACCTTATTTTTAATTTTTGCCTTTACGATAACTTTCTTCATAATTCAATTATACCATATTATTTAGATTTCGCCAAGATGCTCACGCTTCAACCTTTGCCGAGATTGCTCTGCCAAACAGACCGTAGCAGCCATTGCCACATTTAAGCTTTCAATTTCGCCAACCTGTGGAATCATTACTTGATTTTCAATTTTCGAAAGTAGCTCACTAGAAACGCCAGAACCTTCGTTACCAAAAATCCAAGCCGTTTTTGTTGTAAAATCCTCATCGTAAATTGATTTTTTAGCTCTCAAACTTGTAGCAAAAACTGGAACTTGCATTTTATCAACTAATAAATTTAAATCTTGGTTTTCGAAAATTTTTAGTTTAAAATGTGCCCCCATTCCAGATCGCAGCACCTTTGGAGACCAAGCCGAAACAGTCCCTTTCGAACAAATAATTTGTTCAACGCCAAAACCAACTGCACTACGCAAAATTGTGCCAAGATTACCCGGATCTTGAATCTTTTCAAGAAAAATCGTATCTTTTCGAAAGTCAATATCTTGAAAAGTCGATATTTTTACAACAAAAAGTATTCCAACGCCTTCAATTACGGGGCTAATTTTGATATAAATATTCGGCTCAAGCTCAACAATTTCAACGCCAAGCTCTTCACATTTTTTAATCACTTGCTCAACCTCAAAACTTTTAGAAGAACTTGAGACAACGCAAATCTCTGGTGAACCAAAAGTTTTAAGCCATTCACTAGCCAAATGGACGCCCTCAATAATAGTTAGCCCCTGTTTGTTTCGAAAGCTTTGTTTATTCGAAAGTTGAACAAGTTTTTTAACCAAAGAGTTTTGCGATGAACTAATTTTTTTCATTAAATCTCACTCGATTTTACGCGAATTTGTGAGGCGTCATCTCGATTTCGAACGCTTACCAAGCCATCACCCTCAATTGTATCAAAATCAATAACAACAACTTTTGGCACACCGATTTCATCGGCCTTAGCGTAAACTTTTCCAACTTTTCCGCTCAAATCAAATTCAACATTTTTATATTTTTGGCGAAGTTCAAGATAGATTTCTCGTGCTTTTTCAACCAAAGCTTCTTTATTTTTAAGAAGTGGCGCCACAATGATTTTTGTTGGAGCAAGATTTTCTGGCAATGCCAAAAAAATGCGAGTTTTACCATCGGTTTCAACCTCACGATAAGCATTCGAAAGAGCCGCCATCAAAAGCCGCTCAACACCAAAACTTGGCTCAATCACATGAGGAATGAACTTTTTACGCGTTTGCTTATCAGTATATTCCATATTCTTGCCACTCACTCGCTGAATATTCGCAAGATCAAAATCAGTGCGATAAGCAATTCCCATCAGCTCTTCTTTACCAATTGGGTAATTAAATTCAAAATCAACAGTGCGCTTCGAATAATGCGCGCGGTCTTCTTCTGGAACTTCAAGCTCATATAGTGAACTTTGTGGCAAACCCATTTTTTCAGTTAAGAATTTTCGAACTAAATCAAGCAATTTTTCAAATTCAGTCTCCCAATTCTCAGGATCTACAAAATACTCAATCTCCATCTGTTCAAACTCACGAGAGCGAAAAACAAAATCTCGAGGTGAAATCTCATTTCGAAAGGCTTTTCCTTGTTGCGCAAGGCCAAATGGCAAGCTTGGATAAAACGAATCAACTACATTTTTGTAATTAGTAAAAATTCCCTGAGCAGTTTCTGGGCGAAGATATGCGGTTGAATTTTCATTCACCACTGCGCCAACATTAGTTTGAAACATCATGTTGAAACTTCGAACTTCACTAAGCTCATTGCCTTTTGGTGATTTTAAGCCTTGTTCACGGATAATTTCAGTGATTTTTTCGTTCGAAAGGCCTTCTGCCTCAATTCCAGCGTCTTTTAAAAGGTGATCTGCACGATATCGCTCGCCCGTTTTTAAATCTTCCACCAAAGGGTCGGCAAAAGTTGCAGCATGACCACTCGCCTGCCAAACTTTTGGATTCATGATGATTGCGGCATCAACACCAAACATATCTTCACGATTTTCAACAAAAAATTCCCACCATTCGTTCATAATTTTGCGCTTTAAAGCTAGCCCGAGTGGGCCGTAGTCCCAAGTTCCGCGCATTCCGCCATAAACTTCACTACCTTGCCAAATAAAACCACGCCGCTTGGCAAGACTAACAATTTTATCCATCAAATCTTCGTTCTTCATTTTTCCTCCGTATAATCTTTTAACTATTATACCAAAAAAGCTCCCGTTTTTCGAGAGCTTTTTGTTTAAATTGCTATAAAATTAGATTTTTATTTTTGCCAATTTTTTGCGAAAAGCTACTGCAGTAGTTACGCCCAAAATAGCAAAAGCTAGAATAATGAAATTTTGAGATTTTTCGAAACCAGTGTTTGGAGCTTGAACTTTCTCCTCCGAAGGCTTTTCAGCTTTTGGTGTCTCAACAGCTGGCTGTGGCTGAGCTGGAGTTGGCGCAGGAGCAGGTTTTTGCGGTTTTACCTCAGGCCTACGGATTTTGGCATAGGTTTCTACGTTACTTCCAAAAATATCTGCAGTATCGTTAAAAACTCTTTTATCAATTACGATTCCATCTGGCGCAATTAGCTCAGTAGTCTGCTTAACATCGCTAATCTTCCCATTTTTAATACTTGAACCATCTACCACTTTGACTGAAGAAAACCAACCCCGATAAACTCCATCTGTAGCTGGCATATCTTTCAATACCTCCAAGACTACTTCATCCTCAGAACGGGAAATAACTTTCAATTCCATACCCGGGCCACCAGCAAAATATACACCATATTTATTCACTGGAGTTGAAGCAAAGATACTTTCACGCATTCTCGTAAACTGTACAGTTGAGCCGATAGGATGAGTTTTATCGTCAAAACGGAGTGAAGAGTCTTTGTGCATAGTAACCTTAAGCTTAGAACCAGCCTTAATAGCGTTTTTTCCGTATTGTACTATAGTAGGATTAAATGAGAAAACTCCATTATTAGAATTTAATTGTGTCACACTACCCCCCAACAGCAGTTCTAGTTGTATTTAGCAAAGGTTGTTTAGTTAGTTTAACATCTTCACCTTTTAAAGTAGCGCTACCAATAATTTTAGTTTCTACAATAACGTCACGATTCACATATGAGAAATAATTGGCATTATTGTTAGAAATAGATGTTTTAAAATCAGCATATTTTTCAATATTCTTATTGAAAACAATTTTTCCCTGCCAAATAGTAGCTCCTGGTTTAGCATTTTCATCATTGCGAACAACAGATTGATAGTTTAAGTCATGACCGTCACTATACTTCTTATCAACCAATATCTCACCAATTTTATCGCCTTTATAATTAAGATCTACTTTCCATCCAGGAATCACAGACACATTCTCAGCACGAAAAGTCGCCCAGTCCCCTTCTTTAACATTCTGACCAGAAATATCAATAGACCATTCGCGGCCACTACTCTTAATGCTCTTAGGCTCAATCTTTAACTGGCTAGTTATATCCTTAGCAGCAAAGGCCGAAGAACCAAAGCTAACTATCGAAAATAACACAGCAAGAATAAAAATTGTTATTTTACTTCGAAAATTCATTTTTTCTCCCTTTTTATAACTCTTTTTTATAATATAACACTTATGTTTAAAACCATTATACCAGTTTCTTTTTTAAAAGTAAATAACAAAAATAGACTTTCGAAAGCCTATTTTAAAACCTTGGAATTATCTCTTCAATTTTGTTCAAAAAAATATCACAACCTTTAATTTTTGAAACAACTTTTGGCTCGCTTGAAACCATTAACCGCAAAAATTTAATATCATTTGCATCAAATTTACCGCTAAAACTTTCCACAAAAACCTTGTCATAAAAATCAAAATCATATCTTAAATTTGCCTGCAATTTCTTGCCATTTTTGTCTGTTTCAAGATTAATTTCATCGCCAGAAAATTCTGCAATTTTAAGAACAAACCATTTTCGAACCAAATCTAAACTGATTTCAAAATCATTCAAACTGCGAAAGACTTTTGACAAAATTTCGAAAAATTCAGCCGATTCAATATGCTCGCAAAGGTTCGAAACCTTTTTAATTGCTTGGTAGGCAAAATCAGTTCTTTCAAAATCTTTCAAAATTTCACCAAAAAACTCGCACATTCGCGCTGAGGAAAGCGTTTTCATTTCGCTTTTTCCTTCAATTAAAACCACTTCATTTAGCGAAAAAAACTCAATTCCACCAGCAAGCTTTGATTTTGGTTTTCGAACGCCACGCGCAATTGCCACCTGTTTGCCATTTGGAGTTAATAAATTTATAATTCGGTCGGCCTCTCCAAAATCAGTTCGCCGCAAAACTATAGCCAGAGTTTTTTTGCGTGAATTATTCATCTAAAATCTCCTTGATTTTTGTGCGAATTTCTTTTGGCGAAACCTGAGATTTATCAAAAATATGGCGAACATTGAATAATTTTAAACTTTCGAAATCTATTTCACTTGCTAAATCTGAACAAATCACCACT
>CALIMO010000017.1 GCA_938045655.1 uncultured bacterium | reverse complement strand
CAAGAAATTGATGAAATTATTGAGGCGAGAGTTGAAGAAATTTTTGAGGAGGTTCGAAAGGTTCTTCGAAAGTCTGGCCTTGAGAATCAATTACCTGGCGGCGCTGTACTAACTGGGGGCGGAGCGGCTCTTAAAGGAATTGATACATTTGCGAAAAAATATCTTCAGCTTGCAGTACAGATTAGTAAAAATGGAATTGACAATACGGTTTCTGAAAAGGTTAAAGCGCTCGAGTATTCTGCTGTAGTCGGTTTATTGATTGAAATGCGTGATAATACTTCGAGATATAATAGTTATAGAGATGAAGAATCAGCGAAAATTGGATTTTTTGCAAAATTATTCAAGAAAAAACAATAAAGTGATATAATGGGAGTAGATTAAGGAGAGAAAATGCCAGAAATTATGCCAAATGAAGTTCAAACTTTTGCTAAAATTAAAGTTGTAGGTATCGGTGGTGCCGGTGGAAGCGCCGTTAATCGAATGAAAGATGTTGGTTTGAGCAATATCGAGTTTATTGCAATGAATACAGATGCTCAAGCTTTATATAAATCAAAGGCCGATAAGAAAATCCACCTTGGCCGTGAAACTACAAATGGTTTAGGCGCTGGTGCTGACCCGATTGTTGGTGAAAGTGCTGCTCTTGAATCTCGAGAAGAAATTCGCGAGGCTCTTGATGGCGCCGATATGGTATTTATCGCCATTGGTGCCGGTGGCGGAACTGGTTCTGGTGCCGGTCACGTTGTGGCTGAAATTGCTCGTGAAATGGGAATTTTAGTTATCGGCGTTGCAACACGTCCATTTACTTTCGAAGGCGCAAAACGCAAAACTAATGCTGATTGGGCAATTGAAAAGCTTGCTGCTGCGGTTGATACTTTAATAACGATTCCAAATGATCGTCTTCTTCAAACTGTTGACAGGAATTTGCCACTTCTTGAAACTTTTAAAATTGCTGACGATGTTCTTCGACAAGGTGTTCAGGGTATTTCCGAGCTTATTACTGAGCATGGCTTGATCAACCTTGACTTCGCAGATGTTAAGTCAATTATGAGCAATGCTGGTTCTGCTTTGATGGGAATTGGCCGTGCTAGTGGTGATAATCGTGCTCAAAAGGCTGCCGAACAAGCTATTGAAAGCCCAATGATTGAGGTTTCTATTGATGGCGCGCGCGGTGTTCTATTCAATGTTGCTGGTGGTTATGATATGAGTATGAGCGAGATTCAAGAGGCGGCTGAGATTATTACTGGTGCTGTTGCCCCAGATGCAAATATCATTTTTGGTGCAACACTTAAACCTGAGCTTGAAGATGAATTGATTATCACAGTTGTTGCAACTGGTTTTGATCGTGATTATAATGAACCCGTAATAAATTCGCTCGAAAGTGCTGTTTCGAAAACTTTTAATCTTGAAGATGAACATACTGAAGTGCAAGAAATCAACCATACAATTTCGAACGCAATTGATATGGAATTAAATAATGAAGAAAAAACTTCAGCCGAAGATTTTGCTAGTGATATTGAAACTAAAAATATCTGGGCTCAAGATGAAGAAGAAAAGGATGAGAGCGATATTCCTGCATTTTTGCGACGCCGAAAACGTAATAAAAAGGAAGATTAATGGAATTTAAACTTGACGAAACAAAAGTTTTGGAAAGTAGAATGTCGGTTGATGGCCAATCTGTGCGCCGTCGCCGAGTTGCGCCAGATGGCACTCGTTTCACCACCTACGAGCGGATCGAAAAACCACGAATTGTTGTGATGAAGTCGCACGGTGGCCGTGAGGATTTTAGCCGCGAAAAGCTTAAGAGCTCAATTATTCGTTCAATTGGAAAGTTTATTTCTGATCTTCAAGTTGAAGAAATTATTAATCGTGTTGAGAATGAACTTCTTCAAAAATCAAGTAAAGTTTCTTCGCACCAGATTGGTGAGACGGTTCTTTCGGTCTTGTTTGAGATGAATAAAGTTGCGTACATTCGTTTCGCAAGTGTTTTTAATGGTTTTGAAACAGTTGAAGATTTCGAAGAGATTTTATTGAAGGTTAGAGAAGAAAATGAGAATTGTAGTAGTCTATAGAGATGCTAGCGATCATGGCCGTGAAGTTCGAGAATATATTGATGATTTTGAAAGGCAAACTGGGCTCAAAATTGAGCAAATAAACCCAGATGATGGTAGAAATCAATTTTTCTTGCAAGCTTATGATATTGTTGAATATCCAACAACCTTAGCAATCGCTGATGATGGCCGACTTTTACAGATTTGGCGCGGGCGACCTTTGCCGTTAATTGATGAAGTTGCATACTATGCGCGCTAAGCTAAAAAAAATAGCGTGTTTTTTGTATTGACAATAATTTTATTTAGATGTATACTGTATGAGTACAGTCCCTTAAGTAAGGATTGTGTCATATTCTAAATCGTTAGGTTTCTATAATAATCTTAGCAACTAAGGGCAGCAGTTTCGGACTGTGTAGCTACGGTTGAGAGTTCTATTATTGAACCTAAGGCAAAGCTCTAATCCATCCTTAAGGGTGGATTATCTTTATATTGAATAAAAAAGCTTATTATCTTATAATAGGATTATGAAGTACTCAATAGGTTTAGATATAGGTACGA
The DNA here is from genome assembly GCA_938045655.1 of uncultured bacterium. Taxonomy (GTDB): domain Bacteria; phylum Patescibacteriota; class Saccharimonadia; order Saccharimonadales; family Saccharimonadaceae; genus Nanogingivalis. The sequence goes on along the minus strand of CALIMO010000017.1, from coordinate 8,145 downwards.
CCTCAATTGGTTGGGCTATAATCGATGAAGATAACAAAAGAATCGAAAAAGTTGGCGTTCGGATTTTCGAAAAACCAGAAAACCCAAAAGACGGTAAAAGTCTATCCGAAACCCGTCGGACGGCTCGCTCAGCAAGAAGAAGGCTAAAACGTCGTCGTCAGCGGTTAAATTTTATTAAAAGATTCTTCAGAGATAATAATCTATTAACTAAAGAACAAATTGAAGAGCTTTTAAAGCCAGAAAATAAACTTGATCCATATAAAATTCGAGAAAAGGCGTTGAATGAGAAGATCTCGAACGATGAACTCTTTGTTGGTTTATATCACATTGCTAAACGCCGTGGATATAAAAGCAATCGAAAATCTGCCGAAGAAAACGATAAGGAAAATTCGAAAGTTCTTTCAGCGATTTCAAAAAACGAGAAGTTACTCAAAGAATATAAAACTGTTGCTAGCGCATTAAATTCGAATGAAAAATTTATAGCTCATAAAAGAAATAAAGCTGAAGATTACAGCAATTCTTTCGTGCGGGCAAATTTCGAAGATGAAGCGAAACTTATTTTAAGAATTCAAAAAGAATTCGGCTTGAATCTTTCAGATGAAAAGATTAATTTTCTCCTTTTTGGAAATGAAAAAGAGGGCAATTTTAACGGAATTTTTTCACAACGTCCATTTATGACTAGTGAATTAATTATGAAAATGCGCGGAAAATGTAGTTTCGAGAAATCTGAATTTCGTGCGCCAAAAGCGAGTTATAGTTTTGAGATATTTCGTTTGGCAGAAAACTTAGCGCACTTAAGGGTTGTAATAAACAACAAGGAGCGCGGTCTAACGGAAGAAGAAATTTCAAAAGTTATTGAAAAAGCTAAGGACATTAAAGTTCTAAAATATCAACACATCCGTGAAGTTTTGGGTTATAAAAAAGAAGAAAACTTTAGCTTTCCAGCAAATATGATTCGTGGCGAGATTAAAAAAGATAGCAAAAATAATGGTGAAGAAAATAAATTCGGTGAACTTTCTTTTTATTATAAGGTTAAAGCTGCTCTTTCAAACACTCCAGAAGATTGGCAAAAAGTTTGTGACAATAATTATAGAATGCTAGATGAACTTGGCGAAATTCTTTCATGCAATAAAGATGATGAAAATTTGCGAAAAGAGATCTCGAAGCTTAATTTAAGTGAAGATGCAGTTGAAGCATTGATGATGATTAATGTTAGTGGTTTTGGCCATTTGTCATTTAAGGCGCTTAGAAAAATCTTGCCATTTTTATTGAAAGGTAATATATACTCTGATGCGTTAAAAAATGCAGGCTATGATACAAAACAACAGCTTTCTGGGGATAAAAACAAGCTTCCGCCCCTTTCGAAAGGAGAATCAGCTCAAATTACAAATCCTGTTGTTAAACGAGCGGTTTCGCAGACTATTAAGGTTGTAAACGCCATTATTAGAGAATACGGCGCACCATATCAAATTAAAATTGAAGCTGCGGGTGATTTAGCTAAAAATTTCAAAGAACGTAAGAAAATTAAAAAAGCTCAAGATGAAAATGCCAGTTATAATGAAAGCATTAAAGAGCAACTTAAAAACGAGTTTAATGTTCCTTCACCAACCGGCCTACAAATTACCAAATTTAAACTTTATGAACAACAAAATTGGAAATGCGCTTATTCTGGAGAAGATTTTGTTATAGAGAATCTATTTTCCAATGAGCATTATGCCGAAATTGACCACATTATTCCATTTTCTCGCTGCGGAAATGACAGCTTAATGAATAAAGTTTTAGTTTTCACTGAAGAAAACCGCCAAAAAGGTAATTTAACACCTTTCGAAGCTTGGGGTGCTAATGAAAGCCGATGGGCTGATTTTGAGGCACGCATAAATTCAATGAATCTTCCTTTTCGAAAGAAAGAACGATTGCTTGCGAAAGTTCCACCAAAAGAAGATTGGAATAGTCGTGCGTTAAATGATACGCGATATATTTCGAAGTTCTTAAGCCAATATCTTCGTAAGAATTTGAAATTTGCTAAATTTGAGAATGAAAATCCAGCTCAGCGAGTGATTGTGCCGAATGGTTCAATAACTTCTTATTTGCGCCGTATTTGGCGTGTGGGCTCAAAAGACCGCGAAGAAAGCAACCTTCATCACGCTACGGATGCCTGCATAATCGCTGCAATCAACCAAAGTGTTATTCAAAAAATTTCACGCTTGAACAAATATTTTGAACTCTTTAAATATTCGGCGGAAGATGAAGTTATTGATAAAATAACGGGTGAAATTTATAGTCGAGCAGATTTCGAACAAACTTTTGAAGATATTGAGCCGTGGAAAGATTTTGGAAAAGAAGTTCGAAAAAGAACTGCTCATTATGAATCGCCAATGGAACTTCGTAATGAATTAATTGGTCTTGAAAATTATGATGAAGAATTTCTAAACAAGACGACGCCTATTTTTGTTTCAAGAATGCCAAAACGCTCAGGAAAAGGCAATATTAATGAAGAAACGATTCGTTCACCAAAAATTGTTGAAGGATATGTGAATTCGAAAGGAAAGCCGGATATAGCACGGAAGCAACGAATCCGATTGACAAAAGTAAGATTAGAAATACTTAAAAAATCACCAGTTAGTGAAACAGATCCAGTTCTATATGAGGTATTAGAGGCGCGATTAAAGGAATTTGATAATAAACCAGAAAAAGCTTTTGGCGACCCAAGCAACCCAGTTTATAAACCAACAAAAAATGGTGGTCGGGGCAACATTGTGCGCTCAATCAAGGTTTATGACACGCAAAATTCGAAAAGTGGCTTCTTGATTAATAAAGGTAAGGCTTTTGTCAATAATGGTGACACAATCCGGTTAGATGTATCTAAACGCAAAAATTATAAGGGTGAGTTTGAATACTATTTTTCGCCAATTTATACGCATTTATTGAATGCTAAAAAAGTTGAAATTTTACCAACGCCAAATGGGCGAAGTGCGGCAGAAAAAGCTGATTTTAATAAACTTCGCGATGAAAATGGTAAGATTTTTGCGACTGAAGAAAATGGATTTGTTAAGCAATTTTCGTTGTATCCGAATGATTATGTGCGGATTTATGCAGGAAATAAGATTGTTGAGGGTTATTACGTTGGTTATGATATAGATAGTGGTAGAATATCTTTAATAGGTCACGATAAAGCAGATAAGAAGAATACTGATAGAATTTCTGGTGGTACAATAACTTCAATTGAACGCTACGATATCTCCGTTCTGGGTGATAACTATAGGTGGATTTAATGGCGTGGCGCATTGTTTCTATTGAAAATTCCGCTCGACTAAGTGTTAAAAATAATCAGCTCCAAATTTCACAAAAGGAAGATATTGAGATTCCGATTGAAGATATCGACTCGTTAATAATTGATAATTATGGCGTAAACTTAACCACGAATCTGTTGAACGAGCTCTCTTCTCGAGCAGTGAGCGTTATAATTTGTGATCAGAAACATCTTCCTACAGCCATAGTTTTGCCATATTCTCAGCACTCGCGGCAAGCTAAAGTATCTCGCATACAAATTGAGATGAAGATTCCACTCAAAAAACAGATTTGGCAGAATAATATTGTTCGAAAAATTTCTAATCAGGCTGATGTTTTAAAATATTTTGGCTTAAAGGATGAATATCTTCGAAAATGTGCAAGTGAAGTTAAATCTGGAGATTCCACTAATCGTGAATCTTTATCCGCACGCGACTACTTTTCACAGCTTCTTGATGACGCAACTCGCCGTCGGCCAATGTGGTATAATTCGGCGTTAAATTACAGCTATGCACTTGTTCGCACAGGGTTGGCACGGCATTTGGCGGCTCGTGGACTGGTGGTTTCACAAGGTATTTTTCATCACAATGAGCTAAATAGCTTTAATTTAGCGGATGACCTGATTGAAGCATATCGCCCGCTAATTGATCTATTCGTGCTTAAAAAATTTGGTTTGAGTGGGTTCGAAAAAGAAGATTCGGCTCTTTCGAAAGAAGAACGCCGGATTTTGCTTGAGGTTTTGGAATTTAGGATCGAAATTAAGGGTAAGAAATTTGCAATTAAAAATGCAATCGAGATTACGGTTGAAAGTTTTATTGATTGCATTTCGAAGAAAGATTCAAACAATTTAGAACTACCAAAAATATAAAAATAAAACAAAAAATAAAAACAAAAAGAGGAAAGATGGCATACAAATTTATGAGAGTAGCGGTATTTTTTGATCTACCTACGGGCAGTAAAAAAGAAAGAAGAATGGCAACACGTTTTCGAAACTTCTTGCTAAAAGATGGTTTTAATATGTTGCAGTATAGTGTTTACACGAGGCTTTGCCCGAATAGGGATGTTGCTGAAAAACATATGAACCGTGTTAAGCGAAATGCACCAGATGTTGGTTCGATTCGTCTGATTTATTTAACAGAGCATCAATTTACAAATATGTATGTGATTACTGGTAAAAAAACCGTACAAGAAAGGTGTGTTCCAAACGATCAACTTTCATTTTTTTAAACTAAAAATCCCATCGCAACAGATGGGAATTTTAGTAAGTATTATATCATATTCTAAATTGTTAGGGAACTATAACATGGATTTTGCTTCACTGCATAAACAATCTATTATATCATATTCTAAATTGTTAGGGAACTATAACATATCACCAAGACAGAATTAGATACAGATGATTATATCATATTCTAAATTGTTAGGGAACTATAACTTGAAGACCATTTCTATGGTTGGTGTTTAATTATATCATATTCTAAATTGTTAGGGAACTATAACATCGCTAAAATTGTTCTTCGAATTACCGTAATTATATCATATTCTAAATTGTTAGGGAACTATAACATGGTGAGAATGTAAATGGTGATGATCGTTATTATATCATATTCTAAATTGTTAGGGAACTATAACAGTGAGCCAAACTATCTCGCTACCAGTCCAATTATATCATATTCTAAATTGTTAGGGAACTATAACAATTTTCCCTGCAGATACTGCAACAAAATTATTATATCATATTCTAAATTGTTAGGGAACTATAACGTAGGTATCACTATCGTGCGAAAGGTTATCATTATATCATATTCTAAATTGTTAGGGAACTATAACTCTTTAGACTCTAAGGCGTTAAAATACGTGATTATATCATATTCTAAATTGTTAGGGAACTATAACAAAAAACAAAACAATATAATAGCATTGAACATTATATCATATTCTAAATTGTTAGGGAACTATAACATTTATTGAAATAAGCTTATCCTTAATGTATAATGAAATTATGAATAAGAAAACAATAGAACCATTAAACAATAATATTGAAATTGAAGAAAATAAAAGTTTTGCTTCAAGAGAAAATCAGCGAAAAGCTTCAGATGTATATCAAGAAAACACTCAAAAAGAAGCTTTAGCGATAGAGACAAGAAATCTTTTAAGACAACGACTTAAGCACGATATACGCCAAGAAATTTCTAAAATGCGAAAACATGTTTTATGGCTATCTTTCTTTTTTGTGCTTATGTTTTTTATGTATAATTCACAAAAAAACAGTACTTCATTTGTTTGGCTTTTCTTTATTGCGCTACAGATACCTTACTATTATTTCAGAAAATCACGTATAATTAAATCTTACACTGATGATTCAGAAATATAAAAATTTAATGGAGTTGTTTATGCAAGAAAAAAATGAATTTACCGAAAAGGACTATTTAGAAGCTCAATACAAAATTCAACGAAGTATTCAAGCTAATGTTAATGTTATAACTTTTATTGTTGTTACTCAATTTTTACTTACTATTATAGGACTTGCTTTTTTGTACTTCAAATTATTAACTATTCTATCTGTATTACATAAATAACTAGAATAAAAATTGGCGTAAAATAAAATTAATTTTTTATTATGTTTGTCTATAATTATGTTATAATACTTGATTATATCACATTTCAAAGTGTTAAGAAGTGTAGCAACTAATTAAGCTTTATTGAAGACAAGATACTCAGAAGATTTATGGGTAACAATCGCAAGCTAACGAGTGGCAGGGACTTTAATGTACTCAAAAACTAGTGATAAAGTAACTTGTGTACGACTAATGATAGATGGGATATTTATTTAGTAAACTAAGACACTAAAAAGTTGCAGATAAACTGGTCGGAAATTTCTAAAAGTGGTAAACAATAGTGTCATGTTGGCTTTACTTAGCTATCCGAAGGATAGTAATAAATAAAACACTTAAAAGCTTGAAAATATCTTTAAATTTTGATAAAATAAAATCATAAAAGCGTTTTATTTTGATAAATGAGCGGCTATCAACCGCGAAGCTCCCAGAAGAAAGGTTTCGAAAACTGATTAGAACTGGGCGGGAAAGCTCCGTGAAAGCTAAAATTAAGAGCTAAAAGAATCACTTCTTTTGGAATCGAGATGGTATCGCCGAGCTCGCTTGGTTCTCGAATTTGAAAGAGGTGATTTTTAATTTAGGAAAGGAACTTTAGTATGAATATTCCTATAGAGTGGATTTCTGTTGCGATAGGATTCGCGACTTCAATAGTTGCTATTTTGAAGCAACTCGGGTTATTTGATAGGAAGAACAAGCAGATTGATAATATTTCAAAACTAGTCGCGACTTACGGGGTTTTAAGTGATGAACCTAAAGATAATATGAGAGTAATACTGAAATACGAAACAAGAAAGTTGAGAAATAAATATACCCGCAAGCTAGATATAGGCTCGCTTGTGGCGTATGTAATTTTGGCTATAATTATTGGCATGCTTACGTATTTATCTATAATTTGGTTTAGTTCTACTATTGCTAGAAGTGATCTTATGGGATGGTTTTTAAAAATAATTAGTGGAATATCTGTATTTATTATGTTTATTATGGATATCGCACTAATATCTACAGCAAATGAAAATATTTATAAAAATAAGGAGGAGAAATGAAATTTCAAGCAAATTCAAGAAGACGAGCAAAAGAATATGAAGCTGATGTTTTGGCACGGTGGAAAGCAGAAAAAACTTTTGAGCAATCAGTTGAAAACCGTAGCGAAGATAACGCTTTCGTGTTTTATGACGGCCCTCCATTCATTACTGGTGTGCCGCATCACGGAACACTTCTTAGTTCAATTGTGAAAGACGTCGTTCCGCGCTACCAAACGATGCTCGGCAAGCGAGTTGAACGCCGTTGGGGTTGGGATACTCACGGTTTGCCGGCTGAAAACTTTGTCGAGAAAAAACTTGGTATTACTTCTCGGCACGAAGTTGGTGAAAAAATTTCACTTGCTGAATATATTATAACCGCGCGTGAAAGTATGGTTTCTAATGCTGCACTCTGGGAAAGTACAATTGATCGCATTGGTCGCTGGGTTGAATTTAAAAATGCTTACAAAACGATGGATAAAGATTTTATGGAAAGCGTTTGGTGGGCGTTTAAGACTCTTTATGAAAAGGGTAAAATTTACGAAGGTGAACGCGTTCTAATGTATGATACGGCGTGGGCAACTCCACTTTCGAAAAGTGAAGTTACAATGGATAACGATGCCTATAAAACTGTAACCGACCCAAGCGTTTTTGTGAAATTTTGGCTGAAAGATTTCGAAGATGCAGAAGGTTCTAAAGATAAAACTGCAATGCTCGCCTGGACAACAACTCCTTGGACTTTGCCGGCAAATATGGGACTATTCGTTAATCCTGAAATTACCTACGCAAAAGTAAAAGTTGGTGATGAATTCTTTATTCTGGCAAAAGATTTGCTCGAAAAAGTTTTTGTTGATGAGAGAAAGCAATCGATTCCTTTCGAAATTGTTAATTTGATTGACGGCGCAGATTTGATTGGTTTGAGTTACGAACCGCTTTTTGAAGATTCGAAATATTCTGGCGAAGGTGAAGAGAATGCTTATAAAGTTTGGGGTGCAGATTATGTTTCTCTTGAAAGCGGAACGGGAATTGTTCACTCGGCGCCAGCTTATGGTGAAGAAGACTTCAACTTTGGTAAAAAATATGGAATTCCAGTTTTTCATGTGTTAGATGAATATGGAAAATATATTGACGGTGAATTTGCGGGCGAAGATGTGTGGGAGTTTAATAAGCCACTTGCCAAAATTTTGAAAGAGCGCGGTGTAGTTTGGAAAATTGATTATATT
>CALIMO010000016.1 GCA_938045655.1 uncultured bacterium | reverse complement strand
GGTGCATCTGGAAATGGTAAGAAAGTTACTAATGCGCAAGAATGGGTTCTTCTAAGATGCGAAGCATATGGAACTCGAGGCGCAAGTATTAGTGATGGCTATAGTGGAGCTACAAAAAATTCAAAAGAATGTCAAGATGAATCCATAAAGCAGGGTTTTTCTAAGAAAGACAGTGTTGCTACTGATAAGGAAGTTACCAAAGATACTTCAAAAGCTTCATCAGACAACAAGCCTGGTGAAGGTGATAAAGATAAAAATAATAAAGACAAAAATTCTTGCGCTATTGAATGGATTGGATGGATTGTTTGCCCGATTGTTCGTGGTTCAACTGGTGTTGTTGTTGGTTTATATAATTTTATGCAAGCAAATTTCTTAAATATTAAATCCGATCAACTCTTCTCAAATTCTGGAAAGGGACAAGAAGCATTTAAACACTGGGTAGCATTTAGAGATATTGCAAACATATTTTTTGTAATTATGATTGCAATAATAATTTTCTCGCAAGTAACTGGTGTTGGAATTTCCAACTACGGCATTAAGAAGATGTTGCCAAAAATTATTATTTATGCAATTTTAGTCAATATTTCTTGGTATATTGTTGTAATTGCTATTGATATTTCGAATATTGTTGGTAGTACTTTATTCAAATGGTTATCAAATGATGGAAATTGGAGTTTTTCTAGTGATGTTCAAAAAGAAACATCTCCTGTTGAAGGAATTCTAACAGGTACTGTAGCAACAGGTGCGCTTATTGCTGCTGGAGTTACTGCTGCTCTTGTTGGTGGAGCTACAATTCTTCTGTTCATTGCCTCTGCGGCGCTCGCCGTTGTTATGACTGTGTTTATATTAATGATAAGGGAAGCGGCAGTCATTGTTCTTGTAGTAACTTCTCCTTTGGCTTTTGTTGCAGGGTTGTTGCCGAATACGGAAGGATTATTCAAAAAGTGGATCAAGCTTACAAAAAATATGCTAATGATTTACCCGATTTGTTCATTAATAGTTGGTGGAGCTTTATTTGTTTCTAATTTATTATACGGTGTAGTTGATGACCCTCTACTTAAAATTATTTATGGCGTTTTGCCTATATTGTCACTATTTGCAATTATTGCAATTATTAAAACTGTGCTTTCGTTTATTGATGGCTTAACTGGTGGAAATTTGCGTAGTGCTATTGATAAGATGTCTGGTAAAATTAATTCTGTTGGTCAGAATTCAAACTGGGCCAAGGCTTCAAGAGAGAAAGCTGCAAAAAGAAGTATTGGCGGAATTGCTATCGGTGAAAAAGCTCGTGCAGCCAAATATGAAGAAGGGCGGTATAGAAGAAATCGTAACGAACTTCGAAAACTTCAAGCAAAGAAGAACCTTACGCCCTCAGATTATCGAAGGAGAGCGCAACTCGGTGCTGAAATTAGTAGTTTCGAAAAGAGCCAGACAGATGGAATGGTTGCTGCTATGGCGGATGGGATTGGCAATAGTGTGTCGAATGTCAATTCTGAGCTTGCAAGAATTTCGAATGTTTCTGATCCTGTTCAGCAAGGTTTGATGTATAGTGCTCTTTCGCAAGCGGTAACAAAATCGGGTCTTAATAGCGCGGGTCAAGCTGCTGCAATGAGCAGTATTGCTAATAGTGCTTTAAATATTGGTGATGCTGAACAGAGAAAATCCGTTACCGCTCAAATTGCCTCGAAAGCAGGTAGTGATATTAAGAAAGTTAATCCTGCCGCAGCAAAAGCAGTTATGCAAGATTTTTCTTCAGGAAATATTAAATCTGTTCAAGATTTCGAAAATGATATTTCAACATACTCAGGTGCAAGTGCTAAACAAATGGCTGATTGGTCTGACATGTCTAGCGCAAATATTAATGATAACAAAGCATTTAAGGCAATGCAAAGCGCATTTAATAGTGGTGACCAAAGCAAGATTTCGCAAGCACAGAATATGGGTAAGATTGCTGAGCAAGCCCTTACTGCTAATGCAAACGGAACAATGTCTCTAACGCCAGATCAGCAAGCTAACTTTATGGCAATGCAAAAGCTAGCTCAATTACATACTTCGCAGACATCGGCTCCACAACAAGCTCAGACTGGCTCTTCAAGTGTCACTTCCAGTTTTAGCTCCGTTACATATAGTGCGCCAGCAGCACAAGTTAGCCAAGTCTCGCAGCCGATAAATAATAATAATCAAAATATTCAACCTCGGCAAACTGCGGGCGACCCAACTAAATCAAACAGAAAATTTGGTGCTAACTAAATGTAAAAACACTCTTTCAAAAATAGAAAGGGTGTTTTTTTGCATGAAATATGCTAAAATAAAATAAAGATAATCTAAACTAAAAGGAGAAATATGAAAATTGCATTAATTGGTTTTGGGCTCGAGGCAAAAAGTGCTTATGATTATTTTAAAAGCATTGATCAAAATAATACTTTTGAAATTTATGACGAAAACCCAAAAAGTAAAATTGAGCTACCAAGTGGCGTTAAATTCTTTGGTGATTTTCATGATTTTTCAAAAATTCAAGCAGATTTGATTGTGCGAACGCCCGCAGTTAATCCTAGCCGTTTGCCGAAAAATACTAAAATTACATCTGTTACAAATTTATTCTTCGAAAAATGCCCAGCACCAATTATTGGTGTAACTGGCTCAAAAGGCAAGGGAACGGTGTCGAGTTTTATTGCTGAAATTTTGCGTGCA
>CALIMO010000015.1 GCA_938045655.1 uncultured bacterium | reverse complement strand
TCTTTTCGAAAAACCTTTCGGAATTGATTTAAAATCGGCGCAAGAATTTATTTCTCGAACGGCGGAATTTTTTAGTGAAAAGCAGATTTTTCGAATCGACCATTATTTAGCAAAAGAAATGGCACAAAATTTACTAATTTTGCGGCACAAAAACGCATTATTTTCGCAAATTTGGAACGGAAAATCTATTTCGAAAGTGCAAATTATTGCCAGTGAACAGATTGGAATTGAAGGTCGCGGTACTTTTTATGAACAAAGTGGCGCTTTGCGTGATTTTATTCAAAGTCATTTAATTCAGATTTTGGCATTATTTTTGGCGGATTTCCCAAAGAGCTGGAACGATTTGCCTGAAGCTCGCTTTAAAGTATTAGAACAGATTGAAAAATTACAAAATCCTGAAGAAAATGCAATTCGTGGTCAATATCAAACTTATCGTGAAGAAGTTGAAAATCCAAAATCTTGTGTTGAAACTTTTGCTAAAATTCGACTATTTTCGAAAGATGAAAATTGGAAAAATGTGCCTTTCGAACTAATTTCTGGTAAAAACTTGAGCGAAAAACGCAGCGAAATTCGTATTCATCTGCGCAAAACTGAAGAAAATCAAGCCAATTTAATTCAAATTTCGCTTGATGATTCGGCGAGTGTGAAAATCGAACTTGCAACGAAAATTCCAGGTTTAAATCGTCGCACAGAAATTCGAAATTTGAGTTTTTCTTATGATGAAAATGCTCAGCCTGCCGAAGCTTATGAAAAAGTTTTGGCTGAAGCGATTCGGAATGAAAAAGCATTTTTTGCTGAGAGTGATGAAATTTTGCGTGCGTGGGAAATTCTTCAACCAGCTTTGGATTTTTGGCAAAATTCGAACGAAGAAACTTTGCGATTTTATAAAAAAGGAACAGATTGGAGCGAAATTTAATGCAAGAAAAATCAATTTTCACACGAATTATTGAGGGTGAAATCCCCTGCCATAAGGTTTATGAAGATGAAAAAGTTTTTGCAATGCTCGACATCGAGCCGCTTTCGAACGGCCATGTTTTGGTTATTCCAAAAAAACAAGTTGATCTGCTTTGGGATTTAGAACAAAGTGATTATGATTATCTGTGGCAAATTACTAAAAAAATTGCTCAGAAAATTCAAGCTGAAATGAAGCCGATTCGTGTGGGCGTTGTGGTTGAAGGTTTTGGCGTGCCGCACGCACATATTCACCTTGTGCCACTTTATGATAAAAATGTTTTGCAGCTCCACCACGGCTACCCCGCCGAAACTACTCCTGAAGAATTAACGAAAATTGCACAAAAAATTGCTTTCGAAAAATAAAAAATCCCCACAATTTTGTGGGAACTAAAATAAGTTAATATCGCTGCAGGAATTTGTTATTGATTATTCTAAGTATATAACCAATAGAATCAATATTATTTTTTACTGTATCGATCTTAGATAATATCGATGAATCCAGTTTGTGATGAAGATATAAACCTTTCTCCATTAACTGATTTTCTGGTTTAATATCTTTGAAAATATCATTGTAGAGACCTTTTTCTGCCAGCTCATTTATACGGTCTTTGTTATCATTTATAAAATTTTCGATTTCTTTGCGGCTGTCCGCAAAGACAGGTATGATATGATTGTCTATTGAGGCCAAGAAAATTTTATCAGTTTCATCGACAAGTTTATCATTCTGATCGAAAATTTTTATTTTTCTTGATTCGAAAATGGCTCTGAGTAAATACACTTTTACATACGCAATACTATTTGTCATTTATCTTCTCCGCGTTTAAAGCCCGCCCGGCTATTATTTTTTTCGAAGTTTTCAGCTTCGAAAGCTAAGTTTAATTTTTAAACTCAATTTTCGAAACTGAAAATTCGGCAAAACTAGCCAGATTCCTACTTTAGAAATGTTCTCTCGCTCCACGCAAGTAACTTAATTATATCACTAAAATTGAAAAAAGTCAAGCAAATAACCGCATAAAGTTGTAATTTTGGGTTAGTAATTTATGCACAAAGCTTAATGAATGGATTTTAAGTTCAAGAAAAAGAGCCTCGTTATTATACGAGACTCGTGATAATTGAGCTATAACACCGCAAATCCCCGACAGCCTATTATTCGGCCGTTTTCATCTCTTACTTGCTGAGATGAAAGCAGTAAGTCGTCGGTGCGACGGCCTACTGCTTGAGCAGCCTTAGCTGTTGCCAGACTTACGAAGAGGTATGCTCCCTCTTCATATTCTGGTAGATCTATTGGCTCCCCATATGAGGAGCGTACTAGTGGAAAGCCATCTATGTCTCCTACCGGTACATCTGTTTGCTCTGCCCGAGCTATGGTTCCGCTCGGTTTAATCTCGCGGAGGACACTTCCATCCTCTGCTAACAGACAAAGTGGATGTGGGGTCATGTTTATAATCTTGGTCATTCTATTAATCCATCTCCCTCATAAATGGTAATGGGAGCCTTTCTTTTTGCTTGAGTTACTACTCAGCGAAAAGCTTTTAAAATATCTTTTTCAAAACTTATCGCCAAGTAGTAAATCTGGTGAATAAAATGTCGCAGTCTAAAATATTAAACTCAATCCTTGCAATGTTCCATCGTTAGTTCCCTAACTAACGAATAATCTTATTATAGCATAATAATAGTAATAAGTCAAGTATTTGATCGAAAATAGTTTGAAGAATCCTGTAAAAATGGTAAAATCTAATTATGAGGATTATCGCGATTGGCAAAAAGCACGAAAAGTGGGTTTCGAATGGAATCGAACTTTTCGAAAAACGGCTCAAAAAACCGTTTAATTTGGGCTGGGATATTTTGCCGCATTCGAATTTTGCTGAAGAAAAAGCGCGCGAAGAAGAAACTCAGCGGATTTTGGCAAAAATTAAACCGAGCGATTTTGTGATTTTGCTGGATGAGCGTGGTAAAAATATTTCTAGCCCAGAGCTCGCCGAAATGCTTTCGAACGGATTTGTGAATTCGCAGAATTTTGTGATTGTGATTGGTGGAGCTTTTGGCGTGTCTGAAGAGCTTCGCTGGCGAGCAAATTTTGTTTGGAGTCTTTCGAAATTAGTTTTTCCGCATCAAATTGTGCGCTTAATTTTGGTTGAACAAATTTATCGGGCGCAAGAAATTTCTTCTGGCGGAAAATATCACCACGAATAAATTATTTTTTGTGGAAAAAGCTGTGGAAACTCCTTGAAAATTCGAAAAAACTCGCCTGAAAGCATTTGCGAAAAATGTTGAAAAAATATATAATAGAATTACTATGGCGAAAAATGAAAAAGAGATTGTTAAACTTCGAAATTTGAAAAAGCGTTTTGGTGTTGGTGATGCTGAAAATTATGCTTTAAATGGTGTAAATTTAAGTATTAAACAAGGTGAATTCATTATAATTATGGGGCCTTCTGGCTGCGGAAAAACCACACTTTTAAACACAATTGGTCTTCTTGATCGTGCGACTGAGGGAGATTATGTTCTTGACGGACAGAACGTTGCACGAATGTCGCGCCGCAACCAAGCGAAAATTCGAAGTGAAAAAATCGGTTTTATTTTTCAAAATTTCAACTTAATTCCCCGCCTAACCGTAATTGAAAATGTGGCTTTACCACTGGTTTATAAAGGAATTGGAAAAGTTAAACGGCTCGAAAAAGCTTCAGAAGTCTTAAAACAATTTCATCTTGGTGAGCGCGAATTTTATATGCCGTGGCAACTTTCTGGTGGGCAAACTCAGCGCGTAGCAATTGCGCGGGCGCTCGTGAATAAGCCTTCAATTATTCTTGCTGATGAGCCAACAGGAAATCTTGATTCGAAAAGTTCACATATTATTATGGAAGAACTTGCTGAAGTTCATAAAAAAGGCAACACAATTATTATGGTGACGCATAATCCAGATTTAATGGCTTACGCAACACGAATTATTACAATGTTCGATGGCAAAATTGATACAGATGTTAAGAAAAAACCTGCAAAGAAATCTTCGAAAAAAGATGGAAAGCTAAATACGCTCGATAAAATTGAAAAAGTTGAAGAAAAAATTGATGAAATTAAAGAAGAATTGGGAGTTTAAATGAGTTTGCGAGTTTTAAAAACTAATATTGAAAATGCATTTGAATCGTTGCACGCCAACCGTTTGCGAACTTTTCTTACAATGCTAGGTGTAATGATTGGGATTTCTAGCGTTGTGATAATTTTTTCACTTTCGGGCGGTGTTAGCTCGATGATTTCGAATCAAATTATAGCTGAGGGTGAATCTTTGGCGGTGGTTCGGCCAAAAGAATTAACTGCAAATAATAAAAATGTTATTACAAATTTGGCAACTTCTCGAAATTTTACACAGAGTTCAATCAAAAATGAAGACTTAGGCTTAATTTCGAAAGTAAAAGATGTTTTAGCTGTGGCACCGCTTGCGAATTTTTCAGCAAAAGTTAAGGGCGATGGAGATGAAAAATATGCAAACTTGCTGGCAACCAGTCCAAACCTTGATCAAACTGTGGGTTTGAAAGTCCGTGAAGGTCAATTTATTGCAGAAAGCGCTAATGCAAACACTGTTGTAATTGGCAATCAAATGGCCATTGATTTGTTTGGAACAACTCAGGCTTTAGGAAAAGAAATTACAATGAAAGGCGAAAAATTCATTGTGATTGGTGTTTTAGCCCATCAAAGTTCATCAATTAACTTTAGTAATGTTGATTTTAACAATACGGCAATTATTCCATATGTGACTGCAAAACGAATTATTGGTGAAAATCTCCAGATTCAGCAAGTGAATATTCGTGTGAAAAGTGTTAATAATTTGAATCAAGTTCAGCAAGAAATTGAAAAAGGAATGCTAAAAAACCACAATGGCGAAAAAGATTTCGAAGTTTTGACTGGTAAAAATATTTCGCATCCATCAGATAAATTTATTGAGCTTTCGACATTTATTTTGGCAATTGTGGCAAGTATTTCACTAGTTGTTGGTGGAATTGGCATTATGAATATTATGCTCGTGAATGTGAGTGAGCGAACGAGAGAAATTGGTATTCGAAAAGCACTTGGTGCAAATAATCGGCATATTTTGTTTCAATTTTTAACAGAATCAATGATAATTTCATTAAGTGGTTGATTTTTTAGTTATCTAATTGGCTATGCATTTTCTTTTGGAGTGAGCGTGTTTCTACCGTTTAGTCCAGTTATTTCTTGGCAAATTGCTGTTTTGGTTTGTGGAATTTCGGTGTTGGTTGGTGTAATTTTTGGCCTTTACCCTGCCTTCCGTGCAGCCCGAAAAGACCCGATCATTAGTTTACGTCAATATTTATAAGAATAGAAAAAAGAAAAAAAGTCGCTTATAAGGCGACTTTTTAGTTTCAAAAATTAAACATTTGTTGGAGGAATACCGTTAGCTCCGTTTGAGCCACTGCCGAAACCAGTTCCGGCTCCTCCTAAGAATAAGCTAATAATGAAGTTGATGATCGCATAAGAAAGCATTGCGATAATTAAGCCAATGATCGCATAAAGAATTGTATTTTTTGCAGCATCAACCTTTTTCGAATCACCGTTTGATAGTATATATCGTAAACCGCCATAAATCAACATTATAACGCTTAAAATTCCAACTGCAAAAAGCATCATATTCACCATCTGGGTGAAAATTCCAGTGTTGCCTTCACCAAAAAGTTGAGTTGGAACACCTTCGCCACGGCCTTTATCAGCTCCGCCTTGAACGCCACCGCTAAATATTCCACCGGTTGCAAAAGCATTTAATGCCAAGAAAGTTGCAGGAAATGTAGAAGATACAAAACCGCTGATTGAGATTTTCGAAACTTGTTTAAAATTCTTCATAATGGCTATATTATAGCAAAAAAAGTGATTTTTGTCAATGCTCTTGTGTTTTTTGAAAAAATTTGATAAAATAGAAATATTGGAGGATTACCCAAGTGGCTGAAGGGGACGGTTTGCTAAATCGTTAGTCTGGGGAAACCTGGAGCGGGAGTTCGAATCTCCCATCCTCCGCCAGAGAAAATAGTTCGCAATAGCGGACTTTTTTCTTTCAAAAAAATGTAAATTTGATGTTATTGAGTATTATCAATCTCATTTTCAATATCTGATTTAACTTTTTGATATTTATCCATTTCTTGGTTACTAATTAGGCCATGCGCGTGCAAGAAAGATGAGAGTTCGGCTGATTTTAATAGCGAATAATATTGCATATTTTGTATTTTTTCAAAACATGTATTATTTTCTCGATTATGTCCTTTTTGAGATAGTCTTGATATGACTTTATCAATTTTTTTAGCGATATTCATATAATATTCTCGTAAGTTTTCAGTATTTTTTCTGTCTTCTGGTGACTTGAAATATCCTTTGTCTCGGATATCCTTAATAAAACCACTTACAAGCGGTTCTCGCTCAACGATATTCATTGATAGCGATGCGTATTTCGATAAATTGCCATCTAATTGACCCCAAGTTGGGTCTACATTAGTGATGGCGGTTCCATCATGAGTAAAGGTTATGAATTGGTTATATTTATGACCTACAGCAGATTTAGACTTGAAGGGGTTTACGGCATCCCACGGGGATTCACCAACAATTTCTCGACAATAGGTGTTGGCAAGGCGAGTTGTTTCTGGATTTTGAACTTTTTTGAGTGCCGTAAAAATGATTTTAGTCATATCGGCATAATTCCTACAAACACCAAGTGGCGAATCCCCTTCTTTCGATAGGTGCTTCATTATTTCTAAAGTTGACATTCTGTCGGCTTTTCTATGACTGTCAGATACTTCGGAGTTATCATAATTCTTTAATTTCATAACTATATTCGTACTCAAAAGCATGGCTTGTCGAGGTGATAGCTCTTTCAGATCATTAATATCTTTAATTTCTGATAAATCCATAAGGTTTTTGTCTGAAGCGCATAATTTTGCTGAAAAATTGGCAACTGC
>CALIMO010000014.1 GCA_938045655.1 uncultured bacterium | reverse complement strand
AAATTATTGCTGAGCGTGGTGAGGGGAGTTTTCGTGATAGCATTTCACTACTTGACCAAATTTCAAGCATTGCAGAAAAAAATGAAGAAATTACATCAAATTTGCTTGAAGAAGCCCTTGGATTGGCACCAAAAATGCAAATCAATGCTTTAATTTCAGCTTTCGAAAACCAAAATTCAAACGAAATTTTGCAAATTGTGCGAGACGTTCGCAACTCTGGTGTAGATTTAAAAAATTTTGCTAGCCAGCTTTTAAGCTTTATTACTGAAAATGTTGGCGAAAAACCATATCTTTCGCAATTTTTGATACCACTAACACGAGCAGAAAAGTCAAATTTTATTGAAATGGAGCTGCTTTCGATTTTTATTCAGCCAAGTTTTACGCCGCAGTTTTCAACAAATCAAAATATTTTGCCACGAGTTCAGCAAAAAACAATTTCGAAGTCAAAAGCTAAAAATCAAAAAACGGCAGAAATTTCAAAAAGTGAATCAGGAAATCAGCCAAACTCGCAAAAAGAAACTTTCGAAAATTCGCAAAATAATAAAAATCTTGAAGACAAGACAGAAATTCCGCAAAAAGATGAAGAAAATAAATCTTTAAAAAATGAAATTCCAGAAAGCTTGAATGAAATTCCACCAAAAAATGAAAATAAAAATCAAGATCTGGGCGACAAGAAAGAATTCAAATGGGCGGATTTCTGGGGAGCGATTGATGAGGGTGACAAGGGAGTACAAACGATTCTAAAACAATCTGGCCATATTTTCGAAAACGGTAAAATTAAAATTTATACAGGCAGGCCTTTTAACCAAAAACAGCTTGAAAAAGCAAAGGCTCAAGCTTCAATGGGAAAAGCCTTAAAGAAAATTGGCGCAGATGGCTGGGTGATTGAAGTTTTTGGAACGGCAAAACCCGCGAGCGACCCAGCGATTGCGAGCGTTCAGGATTTAATGGGGGGTGGAGAAATGGTAAAAATTGATGAGTAGCGAGAAAACCGGCGGTAAAATTCCGCCACAAAATTTAGATGCCGAGATGAGTTTGATTGGCGCTATTTTGATTGATGAGGAAGTTTTGATTGTTATTGTAGAGATTGTAAAAGCGGCAGATTTTTATGACAAACGCCACGCCACAATCTTTGCGTCGATTATTCGACTTTATGAACATCACCAGCCGGTTGATCTTCTAACACTCACGAACGAACTTAAAAAACGAGAAGAACTTGACGCAGTTGGTGGCTCAAGTTATTTAGCAGAATTAACAAACTACGTTCCAACAGCTTCACACGCAGCAAGCTATGCTGAAATTGTTGCTCAGGCAGCAGTTCGAAGACGGCTAATCAAGGCTGGCGGCGATATTACCGAATTAGCTTTTAATGAAGAATTAACCGTTCCGCAGCTTTTAGGCCAAAGTGAAGCTGAACTTTTCAGCGTTTCAGATGCAAGCTTAAAACAAGACTTATCTTCAATGGAAGATATTTTGAATGATTCTTTCGAAAGATTAGATGAGCTCTATAAGAACAAAGGGGCGATTCGTGGAATTCGAACAGGCTATCGTGACCTCGACAACAAAACAGCAGGGTTACAGCGTTCAGACCTAATTATTCTTGCAGCCCGGCCAGCGATGGGAAAAACAACTTTTGTAACAAATTTAGCTTACAATATTGCTACGATCGAGAAAAAATCAGTGCTTTTCTTTAGCCTTGAGATGAGTAAAGAGCAGCTCGTCGATCGTATGCTCGCAGATGCCGCTGGAGTTGATTCATGGAATATTCGAACGGGAAATTTGAGTGATGAAGACTTCGCAAAGCTAGCTGATGCGATGGGCGAAATGGCTGAAGCTCCGATTTTTATTGATGATACGCCAGGCGTAAGTGTTCTCGAAATGCGAACAAAAGCACGGCGGGCAGCACATGATGGCGAGCTTGGTTTGATTGTTATTGACTATCTACAGCTGATGCAGGGAAGCGGCTCAGCAAAATCTTCAGCAAACCGCGTTCAAGAAGTTTCAGAAATTTCGCGTGGCTTGAAGTTACTTGCACGTGAATTAAATGTGCCTGTAATTGCGCTTTCGCAGCTTAGTCGTTCCGTTGAAAGCCGTGATCCTAAAATACCGCAACTTGCCGACCTCCGTGAGTCTGGTTCTATTGAGCAAGACGCAGACATCGTGATGTTTCTTTATCGTGAAGCTTATTATAATCCTGAAACTGAGCGAGAGAATATCACCGATCTCATTCTTGCCAAGCATCGCCACGGCCCAGTTGGCACAATTGAGCTCTATTTCCATCCAGAACGCCTCCGCTTTATGTCGCTCGACCGCAAGCATGGTGAATAAATTTTAAAACCGCAGTTTACCCTTATTCTTGCGGTTTTTAAAATTGATTTTTCATTTTCTTTAGCGTATAATTATGGTTATGGATAAATTTAATAATTGCAAAAATGAGCTTTTAATAAGATTCATGCTCGGCACAATGATTTTTCTGTCTGAGATTGCAATTATTTTTATTACTCATCCGCTAAATTTTATTGATTTTATAGTGATATTTTTTACGCTCTTTACTTTAAATTTAGCTTTTATAATTTTTGGGATTCGCCAAAAACAAACTCGCCAAAAAATGCTTGAAGCCCGCAAAAATACTGAAGATTCGCGAAATAGGATTTTAACGATTATCAACAGCTTAACTGATGCGGTGCTAAGTATTGATTCGCGCGGTAAAATTGAATTATACAATTCTGCAGCACTTGAAATTTTGGGTGAAAATGGTGAAATTTTAAATAAAAACCTTTCGAAAATTTGTAAGCTTGCAAAAATCAACACACAAAAATTCGAAATTCAAGAAATTATTAAAGCAGGAAAGCCATATTTCTCAACCAATGATTTAATCCTTCAAAAAGAAGATGAAACGCTACGGATTGAAATTGAAATTATTAAAATTAAAGAATCTTTTTCGAAAAAATCAAGGTCTAATTTAAAAAAATTCGTGGTAATTTTACGCGATATTACCAAGCAAAAAACGCTTGATGAAGAGCGTGATGAATTTATTAGTGTTGTGAGCCACGAGCTTCGCACACCAGTGGCAATTTTAGAAGGTTCTTTAAGTAATTTAAAACTGCTAATTTATAAAAAAGCACCTTTTAAGATGCTTGAAAAAGCTGCTAAAACCGCCTACAGCCAAAATAATTTTCTCGCAACAATGGTGAATGATCTTTCAATACTCTCACGTACAGAAAGAGGAATCGGTGAAGGAACGGAAGAAATTAACCCAAAAGAGCTTGCCGAGACACTTTTCAAAAAATATCACAAAACAGCTTTCGAAAGAGGTCTAAGTCTTAATTTAAATATTGACAATAATCTTAATCGTGTTAAAGCTAGCAAACTTTATTTAGAAGAATTATTACAAAATTTTATCACAAATGCCTTAAAATATACGCGCGAAGGTTCTATTGAAATTTGTTTTAAAAATTCACAAAAAGGTGTAATTTTCGAGATTAAAGATACCGGGATAGGAATTAGCTCAAGCGATCAAAAACGGATTTTCGAAAAGTTTTA
>CALIMO010000013.1 GCA_938045655.1 uncultured bacterium | reverse complement strand
TTTATAGTTATCTAGAACCTTTTGCAATATTTTATTGATATTTATAAACTTCTCGTCATTTTTTAGGTTTTCGAATGAAGAGGCTGATAATATTTGAGTAATATTTTGAGTTAGCTGATCAATAATATCAAGACAATCTTCAATAGATTTCTCTTTGTTTTTATATTTGCCAATGCCATATTTCATATTCTCGAGAATTATTTTAAGGCTTGCTAACGGGTTTTTTAGTTCATGGGAAGCACCTCTAAAAAACTCGCTTTTTAGTTTTTCGAGTTTAGTGATTTCTTGGTTTTTGATTTCTAGGCCATCAATTGATTTTATAAGTGTTGAATATAAATCATTTATTTGGCTTTTTAGAGCGCCAACTTCATTTATGGAATTAACTTTTAATTTGGCATTTCGGTTGAGTTTCATCATTTGAGTAGTTGTAGTTTTGATTTCGTTTATATTCTTGGTGATAATTTTGGCGTATACTAAAGAAACGATAATTGAAAAAATGAAAGAAAACAAAATCGAAATTGGTAAAAATTGAAAAGTTAGCTCTTTTGCATCTTTGCTCATATCTGTTGTTGAGATAAATTTAACCATTATTTTTTTATTAGAGTCAGTCTGTACTTCTCTATCTTCAATAACTAAAGAGTTATTATTACTGGTTAGATCCGCCTCAATCTGATCATTAATTTTGATCTCATTTAGATGGTCGTTATCTTTCATGAAAGCTTTAACTTTGCTACTTTTAGAGTATATCTCAAGTATTTGCTTGATATTTTCAATATTTTTTCCGTGGATATTCTTGGTGATTTGGTCTGCTTTTTGGGTGATTTCTTGCTTGCGAGTTTCGAGGTAGACTTTTGGAAAGATAAAGTAAATTAACGCATGAATTAAAATCGCTAAAATACTTAACGTAGAAAACGTATATAAAAACATCTTTGGAAAAATTTTCAAATTTCTCATTTCCTCTCCAGTTTGTAGCCAATGTTGCGGATAGTTTTAATGCAATCAAGCCCGAATTTTTTGCGTAGATCTTTTATATAAACATCAATCACTCGGTCGAACGGTATGTTTTCGCTTTCCTTCCATACATTTTCTAAAATCTGCCTTCTGGTTAAAGCTCTGCCTTCATTGAGCAATAAGTATTTTAAAACCTCAATTTCTTTTGTGCTAATTTCCGCTTCAGTGTTGTTTATTTTTGCAGAAAAATTACTAAAATTAATTTCTAGATCTTTATATCTGAAAACTTCGAATTTTTCATAATTTTTTGTAATTAGTGCGTCAATTCGAGCTTTTAAAACTGGGAGTGAAAATGGTTTTTCAATATAACCATCCGCTAGATTCGAAAAGGCGGTGATTTTGAATTCTTCATCGCTAAAAGCAGTTAGAATGAGAACTGGTAGATTGCTTGTTTCTCTAATTTTTCGAAGGACGTCCAGACCATTTATAAACGGAATTTGAATATCTAGAATCACCAGGTCAATTTTATTTGATTCAAATTTAGATAAAGCCTCTCGCCCATCGCATGCCTCGATTGTCTCATAATTAAATTCGGATAGATATGCGCAAATACCCTCTCGTATCGTTGCGTCATCTTCGGTAATAAGTATTTTTATCGTCATCTTTTAATATTATATCACTTTATAGCGTCTACTTCAAAGAGAATATCAGCGCCATTACGGCACTGATATTGTTTCTTTATTCTGCGTCTGATAGTAAATCTTTAGGGTTTTTCTTTAGAATACCAGATGAAGCGATATATAGCGAAATTGCGAGCACGATAGTCATGAATATAATTACCCAGACCAGCATATTTGGATTGATTGTCATATCAAGACTACTGAGAGTTTTATTGAATCCATCCACCTCAGCACCACCGCCTAAGCCTGTTGAAGCTGACTGTTTGGCGATTTGCTTGGCGATATTTCCAGTAACACTTTGTAAAATGTTGTTTCCAATATATTTTCCAGCATAGCTAGCCAAGAAATATGAACCGATTAAAGCCGGGATTGTTACGAAAGCTAACTCTACCGCAAACTGAGCTAAAATTTGGCCTTTCGAAATTCCTATTGAAAGTAGCACTGCGATTTCTTTTTTGCGAGCATTGATCCATAAGAATAGTAGTAGTGAAACTATAATTCCAGCGAATAACAATGACCCAATAAATAACTGGTTAGCTATAGAATAAACTCCTGAAATCGATTGCTGAAGCGCAGGATAGTTTGAAGAGCTTTTAACTAGACTGTATTCTTGCCAGTTTATGTCTAATTTTCCAAGATCTTTTATAACTTGGTCAAGATTTTTATTTCCTTTAACGGAAAAAGTTGCATCTTGGTAAGTTGCTGTGTCCTCAGTGTTTCCGTAAACCTTTGCTGCGGTGTGAATATCTGTAACTAAGGTGTTTTCGTAAAGTTCTTGTGCAGCAGTAACGCCACCTTTATTATGCCCGTCAAAAAGGCCTTTTATTTCAACTTCTACCGTTTCGTTAGCGCCTTTTTCATTATCTGCGTCAAATAAATTTGATTTTAGCTTAATTTTATCGCCAACTTTGAGATTGTTCTTTTTGGCTAAATCTTTGTGAATTAAAACCTTATTTTTGTCTTGGCTGGTTAAATGCTTACCTTCAACTAATTTATATGCGCCTGAAACAAACTTAGTCTCCTTAGAAGAATCATTAACACCAGTAAGCATTACAGCTCTTTTAAAATTCTTAGCTCGCTCAGGCGATTGGTTGGCTGCGGTTTCAGCTGTTTCAATGATGTCGTGGCCGTCTAAATCAGCAACGCTATTGATTATTTTTACATAGCTTTCTATATTTTCAGAATTGGCGATTTTTTTAATATCTTGGCCCTTGACGTTTCCTCCACCTCTTGGAGTGCCAGGATTAACTCGGCGGTTTATTTCCATCGAAAAGCTATTTGTGATATTACTAAAAGTTTTAGTTGAAGCTTTGTCGGTAGCTTCTTTGATAGATAAACTAATTAAACTCAAGGCTGACATTGTTAAGATAACTAGCAAAATTACTAGTGATTTTAAGCCTTTTCTTGTTACGTATGCAAAAGCATTTTTTAACATTATTTTACTCCCCTTTACCCGCGTTTATTGATTAATTTTTTATTTTTAAGTTCGAACACAATATCGGCAGCACGCGCAACTTCTTTACTGTGAGTTACAACAATTACGCATTTATTTCTTTCTTTAGCTAGTTTTTTGAGAATTTCGATAATTTCGCTGGCTGTATTTTCGTCCAAATTTCCAGTTGGCTCATCGGCCAAAATAACTGGCGCGCTCGAGACTAATGCGCGGGCTATCGCCACCCTTTGCTGTTGACCGCCTGAAAGTTTCATTACGTTTCGCTTAACTTGGTGCTCGCTAAGGCCAAGTTCTAGCAAAATATCTTGCTGAGCTTGGTTATTCACTAGGCGGATATTTTCGAGCGGTGAAAGGTAATCGATGAGATTATAATTTTGAAAAACCAGAGAGATATTATTTTTGCGGTGATTTGTGTAGCCAGCTTCTTGAATATTTTCTCCGTTGAAGAGGATTTTTCCGCTGCCTGGTTCGTCTAGGCCAGCCAATAATGAGAGTAGTGTGGATTTTCCGGAGCCAGATTTACCGATAATCGCATAGAATTTTCCCTCTTCGAAACTTTCATTAACGTTTGCTAGAACTTTCTCTTTCGAATCTTTATAGCTATAAGTTAAATTTTTAATCTCTAATATTTTCATAATATTCTCCTAACTAATTTTTGATAAAATTTCCTTTGGTTTTTTAACTAAAATCATTGTTGATGCAATAATTACAGACAGAATAATTATCGTGATTAATATGCTATAGCTTTGGGCGAAAACCGCTAAGCT
>CALIMO010000012.1 GCA_938045655.1 uncultured bacterium | reverse complement strand
GCTGCCGCTCGACTTGCATGTGTTAGGCACGCCGCCAGCGTTTATCCTGAGCCAGGATCAAACTCTCCATAAAAAGAATTATCAAATTGATAAATCTATAAAATAGACTGACGATAAATTTGCACAATTAAATTGTTAAAGTGTTCGCTAAACTCCGTTTTTTACTCCATTTGTTTAACGCTATACTATTTTACCTAATTTTTTTTACAATGTCAACAGTTTTTTGGGACTTTTTTAAAGTTTTTTTCAAAAAAGAAAACCCCACATTTTTTTGTGAGGTTTAAGGATTTTTTTTAAAAGCTAAAAAGTCAATATACTAAAGATTTAACTCTGGGTAAATATCTTTCGTAATTTCTGAGATTTCGTGCTTTAATTGCGGGAAAGGCACACCTTCGCGAGCAGTAACTCCTTCAAAAATCCAAAAAACACGCTCTGAATATCCCATTCCACAAGCCGGCGGCATTCCGTATTCTAGCATCTCAACATAATCAATATCAAGCATCATCGCTTCATCATCACCGCTATCTCGCATTTTTTGTTGCTCAACAAAACGATTCAGCTGATCAATTGGATCGTTTAATTCACTAAACAAATTACACAACTCTGAACCCGCAATAACAACTTGTGCTCGCTGCGTCATTTCTGGTGAATCTGGGTGAGTTTTTGCGAGTGGCGAAATAAATGTCGGCGTATTAACCAACCAAATTGGCCCAACAACATCTTTTCGAATATTCTTCCATAGTTTATCAATTCCACGGGCTTTATTTTCAGTCTGTTCAACTTCTAAATTGTTAGCTTTCAAAGCCGCTTTAACTTCTTCAAGCGAACAAGTGTAGGGATTTAAACCATATCGCTTTTCGATAGTTTCAGCATAATCCCATTCTTCCCACTTTTTCGAAAGGTCAACATCAAAATTACCAAGCTTAAATTGTAAAGTTCCAAAAGTTTGTTCAAGAACATACTTGAACATCTCTTCCTGAAACTTCAAACCATCTCGCCAATCCCAGTAAGCTGCATACCATTCCATGGCAATATGCTCGGGCAAATGTTCATCTGAATAATTTTCATTTCGAAAGCGTGGGCCAAGATCATACACTTTTTCAAAACCAGCACCAAGCAAACGCTTTAACGGCAGCTCATGACTAATTCGAAGATAAAATTGGGCGTTATCAAGCGCATCCATATGTGTTACAAATGGATTAGCGTCAGCCCCACCAGTTGTATGCTCGAGAACGGGAATATTGATTTCAAAGAAGCCTCTTGCGTTCAAAAAATCGCGTGTTGCTTGCCAAAACTTCGAACGGCGCACAAAACGATCACGAACTTCAATATTTACGTTCATATCAACATAACGCCTTCGAAAACGCTCTTCCTTATTTGTAAAGCCATCTTGCTCAGTTGGCATTGGGCGAAGAGATTTAGAAAGAAGCTTTAGCTCTTGCGTTTCGACTGAAATTTCGCCAGTTTTCGAACGAATCACTTTTCCGTTCGCCTGAACAAAATCGCCAATATCAAGCAGGTTTAAATCTTTCAAACCGATTAAATTCTGATATTTCGAGGTTCCAGCTAGATTTTGAGCTGTAATAAAAAGCTGAATTTTCCCTGAAAAATCCCGCAAAACAATAAAAGCAAGTTTTCCAAATTTGCGAATTCCAGCGATTCGCCCAGCAATTTTTACTTCTCGACCTTCCATTTTTTCGAAATTATTCACAATTTCGCCAGCCATCGCCGTTCGTTCGGTTTTGGCAGGATATGGATTTAATCCAAGATTTTTAATTGCAGCTAGAGAGTAGCTTATTCCATCATTTTTTATTTCAAAATATGCACTTGGAGTATTTACATTAGGCGGATATATACTTATTCTATGTTCTTTTGCATCATTAAAATAGTATGCTACATCACCTGTTTCAGAAATCTCTGAAGTCATAACAGCAGCAAAATAGAAAGCTGAATAATGTGTCTTCAAGTAAGCTGTCCAATATGAAATCATAGCATAGGCTACAGAGTGAGATTTATTGAAACCATAACCTGCAAACTTATCTATTAATTCAAATATTTC
>CALIMO010000011.1 GCA_938045655.1 uncultured bacterium | reverse complement strand
GCTTCCATATTTTTCATAGCTACTCCTTCAGTAATAATTTTTGCGGTATATTGTGGCAAATCAAGATTAATTTTTGCCGAAAGAACCGTAAAAATAAGCATAAGAGCTAAACTTAGCCAATATTTTTTAGCAAATTTAAAAATAAATTTTAGCATAATTCCTTTCGTTTTTATAGTTTATAGATTTTAAGCGGTTCTAATATTTTAGCATAAATTTAAATATTTTAAAAGAGTCGCGGTAAACGGCTCTTTGTCTTTAGGCGTAAATTAGGTAAACGTTTACATTTTTTTAATCTTCCCCGATCCATTGCAATTATCACACGTATGCCGGCTATGGAAACACATAAAACCTTTAATTGTAATCTCACCACTTCCTTTACAGCGCGGACATACAACGGTCTCCTCATTAATAGAGAAAATACCCATTTTTTTCACCTATTTCTAAAAAGTTTCGAAGCTTAGAGCTGTTTCCGCAACCCTTGTATTTAAGCTTTGAAAGAATTATACTATATTTATATGTTTTAGTCAAGTATGCTATTATTTCGAAAAGTACATTGACTTTAGTTTTTATATACGATAATATTTATATTATAATCGTGATATAAACAATTCAGCAATCACCAAATCAGGTGTAAACCCTGCGAAGCTTAGGAGAAATATTATGGAATTTAAAATTAAATTTTATTCATTTTTTGCCTTTTTAACCAATCGAAGAAAGCATTTATGGCTGAGTTTTTACCCAAAAATTAGCGACAAAATTTGGCTTGCGATTTTCAAAATATTCTTTTCGAAAAACATAACCATAGCTTTAAAAGAAAATAAAGCTAAAACTAAAGTTAGAACTGATATTTTCTTGTTTAGAAACCCTAAAAATGCCAAGAAATTCAAGCAAGCGCAAGAGTTATCTTGGAAAGAAAACGAGGACGAAAAAAATCGGCTGTATGGTGAAGCTCTTGAATATCCAGAATTTGCAATTTTAGATTTTTCAGAATTATCAAAAGAACGCAAAAAAGATAATGGCGGAAAAGTTAAGATTGGCGATAGATTAGGCTTTAGCTGTTTAAAATATGGATATGAAGGTTTTATTTTTAAGCCAGAAAATCTTTCGAAAATTTTAGATTGGAGCAAAGAGCAAAAAATACCACAAAGAAATATTGAAATTGAAATATTTAATCACAGAATTAAAAAATGGCAAAGCCTTTCAAAAAGTGAAATTGAGGAAATTCTGAAATCAAAAAACCCATTAAAAATTTCCGAAAAAATAGCAAAAAATAGAGAGTAATTTTTTGTTAACTTTTTAAAAATGTGTTATACTATTAAAGATGAACGAGGAAATTATTTATCTTGACCACGCCGCCACAACACCAGTAAGTGAAAAAGTTTTGGCTGCAATGTTGCCATATTTTAGTGAAAAATTTTATAATCCAAGTGCGCCTTATGTTCAAGCTTTGGAGGTTCGAAGAGATTATGAAGACGCAAAACATCAAATTGCGCAAAATATTGGCGCAAAAAGCGACGAAATTGTGATTACAGCTGGAGCAACTGAGAGTATCAATTTAGCATTTTCAGCAGCTTCAAAGGGTAATGGCGATGAGATATTGGTTGGTGAGTTCGAACATCATGCAGTTTTAAATTCAGCCAAAAAATACGGTATCCAAAAACTTGTAAGAATTAAAAAAGATAGCATAATTGACCTTGAAGATTTGCGTGCAAAAATTTCGCCAAAAACAAAGATTATTTCAGTTATGCTTGCGAACAATGAAACTGGCGTAATTCAGCCAATTTCGAAAATTGCTGAAATCGTGAAAGAAGAACGAATGCGACGGCTTTCAAATGGCGAAAAAATACCGATTTACCTCCATTCTGATGCTAGCCAAGGTGTTGGACAACTGGATATTTCAGTCGCAAGACTTGGCGTAGATATGCTAACTTTAAACGCCGGCAAGATTTATGGACCAAAACAAACTGGTCTTTTATGGGCCAATCGCGAAATTGAATTTAATGCGCAAATTGTGGGCGGTGGCCAAGAGCGAAATCTGCGGAGTGGAACTGAAAATGTGCCAAGCGTAATTGGTTTTGCAAAAGCTATTCAATTGGCAGAGAAGCACCGTAAAAAAGAAAATGAACGCCTTCGAAAATTAAAGGAATTATTTAAAAAAACTTTAAGCGAAAATTTTTCGAATGAAGAAATGATTTTTCTTGGAAATCCAAAAAAACAGCTTGCAAGCCACATTTCAGTATCTTTTCCTGGAATTGACGCCGAGCGAATGGTTTTTGCACTCGAAACGCAAGGGGTTTTAGTGGCAACAGGTTCAGCTTGTGCAGCAAATAAAGGTACGCGTTCGCACACTTTAACCGCAATGGGCTTGAGCGATTCTGAGGCCGATGGAAGCTTGCGGATCTCGCTAGGAAAACTTTCGAATGAGGAAAATATAAAGCGTGCAGCTGAAATAATTTCGAAAACTGTGCGAGCTGAGTTTGAGAGGATTCAAAAGTAAATGGTAAAATTTATTGCTTGGATTTTAGCCTTTGTGGGTTTAGTTGTGGTCTTTATTATTAGCACAACTTTGATTATTAGTGATAAAAATCGGCTCGCTGAGATTTGCCCAAACTATAAAAAAGGTGAATGTTCTCAAAAAATTGATGCAGTTATAGCTATTTCTGGCGGAAATACTGCTTTAAGAACTCGTGAAGCGATTGAAATTTTTAAATCGGTTGAAGCTAAAAAGTTGATTTTTTCAGGTGCAAACTCTAACCCTAAAGTTTTAAGTGACGCACGCCAAATGGCTATTTTAGCCCGAAAACAAGGAGTTTTAGAAGAAGAAATTTTGCTCGAAGAAAAAGCTCAAAACACTCACCAAAATGCACAATTTACTGCAAAAATAATTAAGCAAAATGGCTATAAGCGCGCAATTCTAACCACTTCAAAATATCATCAAACTCGAGCAAGACTCGAATTCGAAAAGGCTTTAGAAGGTTCAGGCGTGGAGGTGATTTCAGCACCAGTTTTAAATGACCCAGATTGGAATGAATTTTGGTGGACGAATTCACGTGGTTGGTATCTATCAATGAGCGAGCTTTTTGGAATTTTTAGATTTTATATAGGAGAATAAATGGATAATTCAAAAAATAAAGTATATGTTGGAATGAGTGGTGGCGTGGATTCATCTTTGACCGCAGCGCTTTTAAAAGAGCAAGGATATAACGTTGTGGGCGTTTATATGAAAAACTGGACGCAAGATTTACCAGGGATGAAATGCCCTTGGGCAGAAGATTTAGCCGACGCAAAAAGAGTTGCAGTTCAGCTGGGCATTGATTT
>CALIMO010000010.1 GCA_938045655.1 uncultured bacterium | reverse complement strand
ATTATTTCAAAATTATCTGCCAAGATTGTATTATCTTCAATAATTAAAATTTTTTTCACAATAAACTCAACTGACCAGAACGGTTTAAATCAACATAAAAAGTGCTCCCATCACGGTGGCGAATTACACCAATTTTTGCTCCCATTGCCGCTGCAAAACTTTGAGCAATAAAAATACCCAGGCCAGAACTCTGCGGCCGAGAATTTGCTCGAACCGGCTGATGATTCTGTTTTTTAACTGAACGCCAAATTGAAAGCGGTAATTCTTCACCATAATCTCGAACTGAAATTCGAACTTTTTCACCAATATTTGAAATTTTAATTTCAACTTCACTCTTTTCGTTCGAAGAATAAAGTGCGTTATCTGAGAAATTCATTAAAATTGAACGAAGCAATTCATAATTTGCCATGATTAGCTCATTTTTTCGAACATTTTTAAACCTAATAACTCTACCGTGAAGTTTAAAAACATCGGTAATTTCTGCAACCACATCATTGCAGATTTTTTTCGAATTTATAGGCTCAAGCTCGAACATTGCATCTTCAAGCTTTGAAATTTTAGTTAGATCTTGAACGAGTCGCAAAGCCCTCTCGCTAGTGATGTCAATTTGGCGCAAAATTCGGCTTTTTTCAGAATTAGAAAGCTCAATTTCATTATCATTCAAAGTTAAAGAAAGCTGGCGAATAATTGAAAGCGGGGTTTTCATCTCGTGAGCAGCAATAAGAAAACTACTTTCTTTTGCTACCAGATTTAAAAACTCCCGCTCATCCATATTTTTATTATAGCAAATTTTTGCTATTTTTAAAAGCTAATCCATTTTTAGAGTGCTTAAAACATTTTCGTTCAAGACGTTGTTGTAGGTATCAGCATCAGTTCGAATCATCAAAGTTTTACTATTCAATTTAAAATAATAAGCCGTTCCGCGAATTCGATTATTCTTCTCTGGCCCAGGGAATAGCCCTGCAATTTTTGTTGCTGGATATCCATTAACTGTTACGGCTTCAGAAGAAAGCTCACCTTTTTTAATAGCTTCGTTAAATTCTTTAAGAACTTCGTCTACACTCTTTTCATAAATAGCTACGCGCAAACCGAAACGCTGAGTATCTTTGCCATCTTTTGGAACTGGTGGCACTGTATCTGGATAGAAATAAGAGAAGAATCCCTTTCGGTCAGAACCATTAGATTCGACATATTGATTCCAAAATGTTGGATAACTAAAAGTTACCTTTCCTAAATCTTCTGGAGCACGAAATTCTTTAACGGTTTTTCGTCGCTCTTCGTTATATTTCTTTTCATCATCTTCTTGCTGTTTTCGTTTTCCTTCAGCAACTTGTAAATCAATTTTTCCTTCAACATCTGTTTTTACATTGTTGTATTCAATGTAAGCCCAAATTCCAAATGAACCAGCACCAGCAAAACCGATGCTCAACAGAATAATTGCGATTGTTGAACCTTTAACTGCACCTTTTTTGAATCTATTCATATTTACCATTATACTTATGTTTTTAAATTTTTCAAGTGCTTTTCGAAACTTTATTTTTATAAAAAATAAAAAACCGCCAAAGCGGAATTTATCAAAAAATTGGTGGCTCCTCCCAGACTTGAACTG
>CALIMO010000009.1 GCA_938045655.1 uncultured bacterium | reverse complement strand
CAACAAAAAACCGCTTCTTTTGAAACGGTTTATTTTTCTATTATGCGTTTCTGTCCTCTGCAGGCTAAACTCGCTATAAAGAGATACAGAAAAGTGAAAAGTACTTCCCAAAATAAATTATATTCCACTAATTGTGAGATAACCCTTGGGCAATCTATAAGTGTTTGAGTTACAATCATCGCCGATAAAAAAATGAGACAATCTTGTTTGAATTTTGCCTCTCCTTCTACTTTAGCTATAATTATTATACTCAAAATAATTTCGAAAGCAAATTTTGAAGCTATAAAAATAAAATTATCTTCATAGGAAGAAATCTCAAGAAAAGAGAATAAAATAATTTCTTGATTTGTTAGCTGACCAACTATCATTAAAATTGAGCTTAAAACAATAACCGAAGAAAGAAAAATCATCATTTTTCGATTTATTCTTTCTTTACCGACTGTTCTTATAAGCATGATCAGTGTTGCAATTAAAATTACAATAATTTTCATAATGTACGCACCTCCAATATTGTGATTTATACATTATATAACTTTATTTCAAAAAAGTCAAATCAAAAAACCAATTGGCAAAAAGAAACTTATAATCCCGCAAATTAGAGAAATTGCATAAAAAACTCGCCGATTTTCTTGACGGTTTTCGAAAAAATAAATTAGCAAAAAAGAGCTGAAAACCCCAATTGGAATACTTATGTTTGTTTTGGTTTTTAACCAGATTAAAGCAAATAGAGCGCACAAAATAAGTTTCACCAAAAAAACTGAATCACTTTCGGGATTTTTTTCGAAACCACGACGGCTTAATTTTGTGCGATTTCGCGCATAAGTTCTCTGTTTGCTATTTTTGCTCATATTGCTTATGATTATATCATATTTTTGCTAAAAATAAAACCGCCCGAAGGCGATTTTGAAAATTACATTTTGATTTCCGCATCAACTCCAGCTGGAAGGCTAAGATTTTGCAAAGAATCAATTGTTTTTGGTGTCGCATTACTGATATCAATGAGGCGCTTATGAACACGCATTTCGTAAGCTTCACCACCCATTTTGTAAACATGCGGGCTTTTTACTACTGTAAAAGTGCTTCGTCGTGTTGGTAGAGGCACTGGTCCTGCAACCGTTGCACCAGTTCGAATTGCTGTGTCAACAATTTGCTTTGCGCTTTGGTCGATAACTTTGTGGTCGTATGCCTTTAGGCGAATACGAATTGTTAGGCCTTGTTCTGCCATTTTTTACTCCTTATATTAGGCTTGTAACTTCTTTCGTAACTTTAAGATAACTACGAACGAATTCTCAAGCAATTTATATTACCGTAATATTTTAGCATAAAGCTATCTAAATTACAATAGAAAAGTCCTCACTTAAACAATAGATTTAACTAAAGAGGAATTTTTTAACAATTCCCTACATTTTTTGTATAGCAAAAGATACAAACAATAGGTTTATTATAAATTATAGCTACTAAAATAAAAAGCACCAAATGGTGCAATTTATTAACCTTTTCGTGGTTTAACTTCATTTCGACCAAGAGACTTCTTAGTTTCTGTGAAGATTTCATGTTTTCGAGTTTTTGGATTATATTTTCGCAAAGATAATTTTTCAGGTGTATTCTGAGTATTTTTGCGAGTGTAGTAAATTCGGTCACCAGTAATTTCACTTACAAGACCAATAATCTTTCGTTTCGTATTCTTTTTAGCCATAATCTCTC
>CALIMO010000008.1 GCA_938045655.1 uncultured bacterium | reverse complement strand
CTCTAACCAACTGAGCTACGCTACCATAATGTTTATATTTTAGCACATTGAAAAACTTTTTTCAAGAGAAAAGCTCGCTAATTTTGCGAGCTTTATATTCTTAGATTAAATCTTCGAACTCATCAAATTCATTGAATCGTGAAATTCTTGCATCAATGAAGTTTCGTAGTTCTTTTTTAGTTCGGTGTCTATCCCATGAGGACATGCGTTCGTGTTGTGCCATTTATTTTCCTTTTTTGTTTTTAAATAATATTACGTTACTTATAATAACATATAAAAATATAAAAGTCAAGACTTTTTTCGAAAAAACTTAAACATTTTTCTTGATTTTCGCTTGTGCTTATAATATAATTTAAATGAAACTTATGGAAATTTGGATGATTTTACTAGTGGTAATTTTAGCAGCAATGGTGCATGCTAGTTTTCATTTGAGTATTAGTGTTCTAACACTTTTGAGTGGGCACACTTTAAGCAAGAAGAAGTCGCATTTACAATTAACAAAGCTGTCTATATCTTTAGTTTTTGGGTCAGTTTTTGCAACTATTCTTATTTTTTCAACTTTTGCATATTTTGCTGGAATATTTTATAATATTTCATTTTCGAAAGTAGCTTGGGCGGTTTTGGCTGGTATTTTAGTTGCTGCTGGGATCTCAACTTGGATTTTTTATTATCGAAGAGGTAAAAACATACAAAATAGTACGGAACTTTGGATTCCTCGTTCAATGGCGAAGTTTCTTAACGAGCGAGCAAGCAAAACTGTTCATTCGGCTGAAGCTTTTTCGCTAGGAATTGTGAGTGTTTTGAGTGAAATATTGTTTTATTTTGCATCTTTGGCGATTTCGGCAATTTTAGCCTCACGTGTTTCGCCAGCTCATCAATTTGCTATTTTAGTAATTTATGTTTTAATTTCTAATTTACCAATTTTTAGTATTGCTTGCATGATTTCTGGTGGGCATCCAATTTCAGAAATTCAAGCTTGGCGGAATAAGAATAAGCGTTTTATGCAATTTTCAGCAGGTTTGGGAATGATAATTTTAGCATTTATAACTGGTGTTGTAATTTTTACACCAGAGTTTTTAGGACTCTCGTTGTGAGAATGGTTGTAAAATCTGATGGAGAAGTTGAGAGATTTGATTATAAAAAATTGCAAAAATCCTTGAGCGAAACTTTTTTAATTGTTAGATCTCCAGAAGGGCAAAGCAATGAATTTGTTCGAAAAACTCTTCTCGAATTTGCGGATTGGCAAAAAAACAAACCAGAAATTACAAGTGGTGATATTCGAAGACAAACTGGAGCAATTTTACAGAAAATCCATCCAGAGGCAGCGTATATTTATAAAAATTTCAAGAGCATAATTTAAGGAGTAAAAAATGGCTAAAAGAAAATTTGATTTTGATTTAATTGTTCTTGGAAGTGGAGCGGGTGGTTCGGCGGCGGCAAATATTGCAGCAAAAGCCGGGCTAAATGTTGCAATTGTTGAAAATGATCTTTTTGGCGGTGAATCCCCAAATTATAGTGATATTCCACGAGCAGCAATTTCGAAGGTTAAAAAAGCTTTTTTTGAGGCAAAAAAGGCTGAAAAAATGGGTCTACGTTCGGCAAATTTAACTTATAATTTTCCGATAATTTCTGCTTGGAAAAAAATTGTGATTGAACGAACTGGTGCTCACGATAATCAAAAGTTTTTCGAAAGTGTGGGGATTAAAACTTTTCGTGGTGAAGCTAGGTTTTTAACTCCGAATGAGATTTCGATTAACCAAAAGCATTATTCGGCAAAGGATTTCTTGATTGCAACTGGCTCGAAAATCTCAATTCCAGATATTAAAAATATTGAAAATGTGCGATATTATACGCCAAAAACAATTTTCAATATTGCTCGTCCGCCTAAAAGTATTTTTATTGTTGGCGGTGGAGCTGAGGCAGTTGAAATTGCTCAAATTTTGGCTATTTTTGGTACGAAAGTTTACATCAGTGAAGTTTCGGCACGACTTTTGCCAAAAGAAGATGAAGAAGTTGGAATTACTCTTGAAAATATTTTAGTTGAAGAAAACCATGTTTATGTTTTACCACAAACTCGAGTAGTTGCGGTACAAAAAGACGGCTTGATGAAGCGAGTGATCTTTCAGCGAGGCGGAACCGAGAAATTTGTGCGAGTTGATGAAATTATGGTTGTAGGTGAAAGAATACCGAATACAGATATCGGCTTAGAAAATGCTCATATTGATTTTTCGAAAGATGGAATTGTTGTAAATGAATTTTCGCAAACTTCTATGAAGCATATTTTTGCGGTTGGTGGCGTAGTCAATCCACAAGCTCAAACTGCAGAAATCCTACTTGAAAGCCGAACGGTTGCTCATAATATTTTACATTCACGCTCAAAAATTGAGGTTAAATTTCCGCTTTCGCCTCGTACAATTTCAACTTGGCCAGAAATCGCCACGGTTGGTTTAACTGAAGACGATTGTTTGAAGAGGGATTTAAAATATAAAACTGCAATTGCGCCACTTAATTTAATTGCAAAAAGCAATGTTGAGAATTTCAGTAGTGGATTTGCTAAAATTATTTGTGATAGGAAGGGGAAGGTTATTGGCGGAAGTATTGTATCGCCAGATGCAACAAACTTGATTTCGCAGATTTCTTTGGCGATTCGAAATGAAATGACGGCACACGATTTAGCTGAAATTCCACAACCATTTTTAAGCTGGAGCGAGATTATTCGTGTGGCAGCCCATAAAATTAAATAAAACTAAACGCCCGAAAGTTAAAATGGGCGTTTTTATTTTTTTGAAATTTGAATTTCTAAGCAAAAAATGTTAAAATTAATATAGATTTACAGATAAAAATTAAGGAGAATTATGGCTGGTCATAATAAATGGTCAAAAATTAAACGACAGAAAGGTGTAAATGATGCAAAACGGGGTGCAATTTTTACACGAATTGGAAATCAAATTGCAATTGCAGCTCGTGGTGGTGCTGATCCAGACATGAACCCAAGTTTAGCACTAGCGATTGAAAAAGCTCGTGCTGTAAATATGCCAAACGCGAATATTGAGCGCGCAATTGCTCGCGCGGCAGATAAAAACTCGGCAATACTTGAGGAAATTACTTACGAAGGTTATGGTCCAAACGGAATTGGTTTGATTATTGAAACTGCAACAGACAATCGCAACCGAACTTTTCCTGAAGTTAAAACTGCTTTAGTAAAAAACGGTGGACGGATTGCTGACGCGGGGAGTGTGATGTTTCAGTTTACTCGCAAAGGTGTGATTTTGGTTGAAGCAATGGGTGAAGATGCGCTACTTGAAATTCTTGATGCTGGTGCTGAAGATGCTATCGAAGAAGATGGTGAAATTGTAGTTTATACAGATCAGAAAGATTTAATGAAGGTTCGAAAAGAACTAATTGAAAAAGGTTTAACTGTAAAAGAAGCCGAACTTCAATACGTGCCAAATATGGAAGTTGAAATCACTGATGATGAGACTCGTGCAAAAGTTGAAAAACTTATGGATGCACTTGATGATGTCGATGATGTGGTGAATGTTCATACGAACGCTAAGCTGTAATTTATAAGGGTGATGAGCCCTTATTTTTTATAAGAGGAACTATGTTTAATTTAATTTTTAATTCAGATATAGATAATTCGCTAAAAACTAAAATTCATAATTATTTTGAAAAATATAATAATACTTTTTTGCGATATTTTCCAAAAATGAGTGATGTTGATATTTATTTTTCACACGCTCAAAAAGCTAATCCAGAAATAAGTAAAAATCAAAAAGTTTGGGGTGTTGCTCAGCTTAAAGATAATTTTATGGAGTTTGTGATCTTCGAAGATGATTTTTCTGAAGCAGATTTTGTTCAAAATATTTTTCACGAGCTAAATCATGTCTTTCGAGGATTCTATGAACGTAATTTTTGGTTAATGGTGGATATTGTCACTGAAGGTTCAGCGGTAAGTTTTGAGAAACAAGTTAGAACTGAAACTGGCATTTTCTGGAAAGACAAGCCGTTTTACTATTTCGAAAACGAAAAGATAATGATCTTAAAGCGGCTTGCTGAAGCAATTGATATTTGCGAAAATAAAAAAGACTATAATTATAATGCATGGCTATATAATTTTAATGGTGAAAATCCTGATTTTCCGCACAATTTGGGCTATAAAATTGGTGATTTTTTGGTTGGCGAATATTGCAAATTTTATAAAATTAAACCGATTGAAGCTGTGCGAATTCCAACAATGGAATTTATTAAATTTGCCAAAAAGGAGATTTTAAAATGCGAAAAATAATCTTAGGAAATTTCAAAAATAATAAAGTTTTCCGCAAGAAATTGCGCTCAAGCTATAAGCAAGCAATGCGAATTTTACGGCCACAATTTGGCGAGAACAAAGGCTACGACTTGGTTTTTTATCGAAAAATTTGGACTTATTCTGATGATGGAATTGATTTTTATAGAAGGCAAAATCATACTGCTTTTGAAATTTGTGAGATTTTTAGAGATATTCGCAATATTGATATTCGAAACGCGATAATTCGAGCTGTTGCGAGCGAGAATTTGCGGAAATTAAATTTTAAAAACGAATTTTTAATGGATATCTTGGCGGTTGGTGGAGGATTTTATTTGGCTAGAATTTCGAAAAATATTAAACTTTCACCAGAGATTAAGAAAGATTTCTTAGAATTTTCTAAAAATGCCGAAAATTATGATTTTGATAAATATATGAATAGCGAAAATAAGATTGAGCAGGATTTTCTTGGATTTTTTGCAGCTGAAGTTATTTCGAAAATTATAAAAAACCGAAAATTAAATGAAATTTCTGAACAAGAAATTTTCGACGAAATCCAGAAAATATAGTATAATTTTAAGATGAATAACCTTGAATTTCTTGTAAAAAACTATCAAACACTACCTGAAGCTATTACTTTAGTTGAAAATTCTCGTATTTTACTGCTTGCGGGAATTTCT
>CALIMO010000007.1 GCA_938045655.1 uncultured bacterium | reverse complement strand
GAAAACTTCTTTTTGTTTTCATTGATTTTTTTATTTTCTTTAAATTCACTTAATCCCCGTGTTTTTTTTATATTTTTTTGTAATTTAGAAAGATTACTTACTACTTCTTTATCTTCTTTGCTTTTCTTTCCTCTTAAAAAATCAATTATTTTCTGTATTAACTCCATCATTAGAATCTTCTCCTTCTACATTATTTTTTATTTCTTCCTGTTTATCACTTTCAAGTTCAAAATTTTTAACTTTTTGTGACATTTCTTCCACTTCTTTTTTTACAACTTCAGTAAGCTTTTCAAAAAAAGAACTTAATTCTTCTTCTGTTAAAAAAGGTGCTTCCTTTCTAAGGAAAGGAATTATTCCAGATTTATTTTTAATTTCTTTTGAAATCTCGCCATTAATTAAACTTAAAACTTCAAAAATTGCAGTATTTCCAGAAAAAGCTAATTCGTAATTTTCTTTTTTTCGAATAATTGGCAACTCTAAAATAGAGTTTGAAGAAGTTGAAAGTTTATTTTTTGGGTGAACTTTATCGCGAAAATCTTTTTCTAACTGATGTATTTTTGCTCCCGTAGTTTTAAATTCCTGTAAAATCAGCGAAGATTCTTCTTTTGAAATTTTGGTTTTTGAAATTGCTTTTTTCGAAACGGTACGAATTAAGGTTTGCGAGATCATTCCTAGAACATTTGCACTAATTAAGAACGGTTCAATTCCAAGATAATTTAAAAATGGGATAATTTCACTTATTTTTTGAACTGGAAGGCTTGCGATGATGAATTTTCCTCGCATTGAAGCGTCAAAAATAAGCTCGGCAGTTTTCGAATCTTTTAGATTATCGATGTATAAAATATCAGGATTTTGGCTCAGGGCTGATTTGGTCATTTCAAAATAATCCAAACCGATTCTTGGATTAATTTCAGTCTGGTTAATTCCTGGAATGGTTTTTTCAATATTTTTTTCAATTGTAACAATATTTTTTTCGCTCGAATTTAATTCATTTAAAATTGAGAAATTGGTTGTATTATTTCCTTCACCGATTGTAAAAATAATTCCACGTGGTTGGCGTAAAATTTGTTGAATTTGCTGTAAGTTTTCGCCCCAAAGCCCAACTTCGTTAAGTTTTCTAACACTTTTTCGGGCTCGAATTAACCTTAGAGTAACTTTCTCACCTAGAAAAACTGGAGTTGTAGAAATTCGAATTCGAGCTTCTCCGTGTCGAACTGTAGCGGATTGTGGAAAAGTTTTTTCACTAAAATTTAAACCGCCAAGATGTTTAAAATATTTAGCTAATTTTGGCAGAAAATCTTTCGAAAATTCATTAATGGTTTTTAAAACGCCGTTAATTCGAAAACGGACTAAAGTTGAATCTTCTCTTGGTTCAATATGAACATCAGTCGCATGCAGATTTAGGGCATTTTCAATAATACTTTCGGCTGCAAATTTAACTGAATTTTCGAACTTTATCTCTTTAATTTTCGAAATTTTCCCACCTTCTTTCATTGTTTAAATTTTAACATAATCGATTTAAAAACGCAAGTGTGGTAAAATAAATTTATATGAAGAAAATAGTCGTGGCAGTTTCTGGTGGCGTGGATTCGGTGTTTTTGCTAGATTTTTTAGTGCGATTTTTTCGAAATAAAAATGGGCAAAAATGGCTTGAAGAAAACTTAATTGTTGCGCATTTTGAGCATGGAATTCGCGGAAAAGAAAGTCAAGAAGACTGTGAATTTGTTCGAAGATTAGCAGAAAAAGATAGACTGAAATTTGAATTTGAGCATGGTAATTTAGGAGAAAATTCAAGTGAAGAAAAAGCTCGAAATGCTCGGTATGCTTTTTTGCGAAAAATTGCTAAACGCGAAAAAGCTATAATTTTTACGGCACATCATAAGAATGATTTAGCGGAGACTTTTGCGTTAAATTTGGCGCGCGGTGGCGGTTGGCGCGCGGTGGCGTGTTTTGATTCGCCAGATATTGAACGGCCTTTTTTACGATTTTCGAAATCAGAAATTCTAAAAATGGCAAAACAGCAAGGTTTAGTTTGGCGAGAAGATTCAACGAATCTGAGTCAAAAATATGCACGCAATCGAATTCGAAAAACTTTGAATTTTAGCGAAAAAGATCTGGAATCTATTTTTGAAATTTGGCAAAGGCAAATTGAACTTCGCCGTGAAATTGAGAAAATAACTCAAGAGATTTTGTTTGAAATTGGTGATGGGCAAAAATTTGAACGAGAGTTTTTTCGTACGAATTCAGATGAAGTTTGTTATGAAATCCTGCGTGAAATTATAATCCGTCAATCTGGAAAAATCCCGCTATCGAAACAGATTTGGAATTTATTGTATGCAATTCGAACTTTTAAAAATGGATCAAAAACACAAATTTTAGGTGGGCAAGAAGTTATATTTTCAAGGAATTATTGGAGCTTTAATATTGACTAAATATTTAATTTATGGTATAATTTAGATATAATCATATTTTTTAGGAGGGTGTAAAAATGATTAGTATTAGTAAATATAATCACAAAAAAGCCGTTGAATATTTCGAGAGATCGAAATATAAAAAGCTCGAAAAGTTAATTCGCTATGCCGATACCGATAATATGTCGGTAAAGGAGTTAGTTCAACTAATTTC
>CALIMO010000006.1 GCA_938045655.1 uncultured bacterium | reverse complement strand
ATAAAATTATTGTTTTAGATGGTGGAAAGATTGTTGGAATTGGCACGCACGGCGAACTTCTTAAAAACAATGAAATTTACCGCGAAATTGCATCTTCGCAACTTTCTGATGAGGAAATTGAAACGCAAATTAAGGATTTTGAGAAGCAAAAATCTACTCCTAAAACTAAAAAAGAGGCCAAAAAAGCGGTTTCTGTTTCGAAAAAAGTAGCTAAAAAAAGTTTAAAACAAGCGGTTGCAAAAAAATCTAAGAAAGGAGTAAAATAATGTCGAAAAATCAAAAAAACAAACTTTCATTTAAAACAGTTTGGCGACTTTTGCGATATTTTGTGCCTTTTAAAATTTCTGTCATATTTTTTGCGATTGTGGCAATTTTAAGCTCAATTTCGGCAATTATTGAGCCACAAATTGTGGGTGAGATGATCAATCTAATTACTAAAAATTTCGAAATTCGCGCTGGTACTATTCATTTTAATCCTGATTTTTCGAAAATAGCTGAATTTGGCTTTTTGCTGACTGCAATTTATGTTGGTTCGGGAATTTTTGGCTATGCTCAAAACTGGATTATGGGGCAGATGGTACAAAAAATTGTTTTTAAATTGCGTGATGATTCTTCGAAAAAGATTGCTCGTTTGCCGCTTGCGTATTTTGATAAGCACAAAACTGGCGATACGGTTTCAATTATTACGAACGACATTGAGACGCTCAGCAACAGTTTGAGTGA
Organism: uncultured bacterium; assembly: GCA_938045655.1. Lineage (GTDB taxonomy): Bacteria > Patescibacteriota > Saccharimonadia > Saccharimonadales > Saccharimonadaceae > Nanogingivalis. The sequence continues at coordinate 1,650 of CALIMO010000006.1, read as the reverse complement.
AAGTTTGAATCAGCTTTCGTATTCAATAATTATGATTGTTGGTGTGACTGTTATGATGATTTCGATTAGCTGGCAAATGAGTCTAATTGCTCTTGCGACTGGAATAATTTCGGTTGGAATTATTATGATTATTTCGAAGTTTAGTCAAGTTTATTTTACGGATTTGCAAAAATTCACATCGAGTTTAACTGCTCATGCTGAGGAGATGCTTTCTTCGCACGAAGTTATTAAGGTTTATAACGGTGAAAAATCATCAGTTGAAAATTTTGAAAAAATCAATAATAAAATGTATATTTCATCTTGGAAATCTCAGTTTTTTGGTGGACTCCTCTACCCAATTATGGGTTTCATCAATAATCTTTCAACTTTAACCGTTGTAGTCGTTGGTGGTGTTCGTGCATTGAATGGTCAGATGACGATTGGCGAGATTACTGCTTTTATGCAATATATGAGCCGATTTACGCAGCCGATTTCAAGTATTGCTAATGCAATGACGAGCGTTCAAACAACAGTTGCAGCCTGTGAGCGAATTTTTGGCTTTCTTGATGCTGAAGAAGAGACTTTTATTGAAATTTCAAAAACTTTACCAAAAGAAATTAAAGGATCTGTGGAGTTTTCGAAAGTTAATTTTTCATATTCAAAAAATAAGCCAATTATTACGAATTTTAGTACAAAAATTGCACCACGTTCAAATGTGGCAATTGTTGGCCCAACTGGAGCTGGAAAAACTACGCTTGTGAATCTATTGATGCGATTCTATGATATTGATAGTGGAAAAATTGCAATCGACGGAATTGATACTTCAAAAATGTCGCGACATGATGTTCGTTCCCTTTTTGAAATGGTTCTTCAGGATACGTGGCTTTTTAATGGCACGATTGCTGAAAACTTGGCTTATGGAAAACCTGATGCCACTCGTGAAGAAATTATTGAAGCCGCAAAAGCCGCTCATGCCGACCACTTTATTCGAACCTTACCAAAAGGTTATGATACAGTAATTTCTGAAGATATCGATAATGTTTCGGCTGGCGAAAAACAGCTTCTCACAATTGCGCGGGCGATTTTGGCAGATTCTCCGATGCTGATTCTTGATGAAGCAACCAGTTCTGTTGATACGCGAACGGAGGCTGCTATCCAATCAGCGATGGATAATTTAACGCATGGCCGTACAAGCTTTGTGATTGCGCACCGCCTTTCAACAATTCGAAACGCTGATTTAATCCTAGTTTTGGAGCACGGAAACATTGTTGAGCAAGGCTCTCACAAAGAATTGCTTTCGAAAAATGGAACCTATGCGAAACTTTACAATTCGCAATTTGCTGAATAAAATTCAAAATAGAAAAAAAGCCCGATCGTTTCGGGCTTAATTTGTTGGCTTAGCAATAAGAAAATTCTGCAGCTAAAGCGCCATAATTGCAAATTTGACCGCTATTAGTGCGCTCAGTATAATCTTGTGCATAAGATTTGTTTAAAAAATGAAACGCGTTAGCCAACTTACAATCATGATCTGAAGGCCATAGTTCTTCAATTTTTTTGAAGAACTTTCGACCTTCTTTTATAGTAAAACCAAAACCATAAAACTTAGCGTAAGCTAGCCAAAAGACTAACTCTTTAACATCGTTTTTATCATAAGCTTTTTCAAGCTTATCT
>CALIMO010000005.1 GCA_938045655.1 uncultured bacterium | reverse complement strand
GGCACGAATATCCACACAATCCGCGCACTGGCCACCGATTGATGTATCGTGCACACCCAAGCTGGTTCTTTGATATTCAAGGTCAAAAAGAATTAATGCTTGAACAAAATGAAAACATTAATTGGTTCCCAGCGCACTTGAAGCACGGTCGTTTCGAAAAAAATCTTGAAGCCGCACCAGATTGGAATTTGTCGCGTGATCGTTTTTGGGCGACAGCAATGCCAGTTTGGAAGTCTGAAAGTGGCAAGATTCGCGTGGTTGGTTCTTATGCCGAGCTTAAAGAATTGAGCAGCATGGAACTTGAAGATTATCACCGACCTTGGGTTGATGAAATTACTTTTGAAATTGATGGTGAAAAATACACTCGAATTGATAAAGTGCTCGACTGTTGGTTCGAAAGTGGTTCAATGCCATTTGCTCAATTCCATTATCCTTTCGAAAATAAAGAGAAGTTCGAAAAGAATTTCCCAGGTGATTTTATTGTTGAATATATTGGTCAGGTTCGCGCGTGGTTTTATTATGTTCATGCTGTAAATACTGCTTTGTTTGGTAAAAATGCCTTTAAAAATGTGATTACAACCGGTGTTGTTGCTGGAAATGATGGTCGAAAAATGAGTAAATCGCTCGGAAACTACACCGATCCAAACGAACTAATGGATCAATATTCTGCCGACAGTTTGCGATTCTTGTTACTAACGAGTCCGCTTTTGAACGGTGAAGATTTTGCGCTTCACGATAAGGATGTTTCGGACGTTGCGCGCAAGCTTTCAATGATTTGGAACATGTATGATTTCTTCACAATGTATGCCAGTGTTGACGGCTGGGAATTTAATGGCGAGCTTAAAGACCCTTCAAAAAATCTTGAAAATCCGCTTGATAAATGGATTGTGAGCCGCGTTCATGAACTTCGAAATGAAATTACTGAAAATATGAACGTTTATAATATTCCACGCGCTCTTGAAGGTGTTTTGCCGTTCCTCGATGATGCTTCAAACTGGTTTGTACGCCGTTCACGACGTCGTTTCTGGAAGAGTGAAAACGGCGCTGATAAACTTCAGGCCTATCAAACACTCCACTATGTTTTGAGTTATCTTGCGTTGATTCTTGCGCCATTTGTGCCTTTCTTGGCGGAAGAACTTTGGGACAAAATGGTTGGTGATGGCTCAGTTCATTTGAAAGATTGGCCAGAAGCTGGCGAGATTGATGAGAGCTTACTTGCTGAAATGGCCAAAGTTCGTGGTTATGTGAATGAAGCTCTTGCGCTTCGAGCAAAAAATGGCGTAAAAATTCGCCAGCCGCTAGCCAGTGTAAAAGTTCCGCAAAATGCAAAATCTTTTGATTTTACGCCAATTTTGATGGAAGAATTAAACGTTAAGAATGTTGAGTTTGGTGGTGAGGGCGTTGAATTTGACTTTGAATTAACTCCTGAACTTCGTGCAGAGGGCTTAATGCGTGAGATTATTCGCCACATTCAGGCCGCGCGCAAAAAAGCTGGCTTAAACGTTGATGATCGAATTGAACTTAACTTTACATCTGAAAATGCTGAAGTTCTTGACGCGTTCAAAAAATTTGAACAAGAAATTTCGAAAGAAGTTTTGGCTACAAAGGCTGAAATTTCAGAAGATGAACTTGATTTTGTTCAGATTGTAAAAGTTGAGGGTTCAGAAGTAAAAATTTCACTCAAAAAAGCTTAACCAGAATATTGACAATTAAAATAACTTATGCTATAATACGAGCATAAGTTATTTTTTAAACAAAAAACATAAAAAATCAAAAGG
>CALIMO010000004.1 GCA_938045655.1 uncultured bacterium | reverse complement strand
TTAAATCTAAATCTACGAACAAAAAACTAGCCCTTGAGTAGAGAGCTAGTTTTTAAATGGCTGGCCGCCTTTTAATTATTTAATTGAAGCAATTTCAATTTTAGTGTATTTTTGACGATGTCCGTTTTCTTTGTGAACGCGTTTTTTAGCTTTATAACGGATCACACGGATTTTTTCGCCCTTAACAAGTTCGTCAACAACTTTAGCGGAAACTTTCACGCCTTTCACAACAGGAGTTCCAACTTCCACTTTGTCGCCATTAATAAGCATCAAAGCATCAAGTTCGAGCTCTTTTGTTCCTTGCGGGAGGAGGTCCACCAGAAGGGTCTCTTTTTCGCTAACGATAAATTGTTTACCGCCAACTTTTATGACTGCTTTTTTCATAAAATCCTCATTAAATTTAATATCTTTATTATTTTAACATACAAAATTCCAAAAATCAAGATTAAAATAAAGTTGAAAGTGCTAAAGGTTTGTGATATAATATGAACATTATGAAGGTGATTTCGATAACCAATCAAAAAGGGGGGGTTGGTAAAACAACCAGCGCTATAAATATTGCTTATTTTATTGCAAAGCGAGGTTTTCGAACACTTCTTGTTGATTTTGACCCGCAAGGAAATGCAACTAGCGGTCTTGGTATTGATAAAAATAACCTTGATTTTACTATGGCAGATGTAGTTTCTGGCGAAAAACAATTAGGTGAAATTATTATTGAAACAGAATTTTCGAAATTAAAAATTGCACCAAGCACGCCAATTTTAGCTAATGCTGAAGTTGAGCTTGCGTCAGCAAAAGGTCGATTTACTCGATTGAAAGATGCTTTAAAAACTGTCGAATCTGATTTTGACTATGTTATTTTAGATTCTCCACCAAGTTTGAGTTTATTGACTGTGAATGGTTTTATTGCTAGTGATTATTTGATTCTACCAGTTCAGGCTGAATTTTACGCGATGGAAGGCCTTGGTCAGCTTCTTGAAAGCATGAAACTTGTGAAAAAGGGGATGAATCCAAACCTTGAGCTTCTTGGGGTTTTGCCAACAATGGTGGATTCTCGCACAACTTTAGGCGGGCAAGTTCTCGAAGAAATTAAAAAATTCTTTCCAGATAAGATTTTTTCGAATGCAATTCCGCGGAATATTCGTCTCGCAGAAGCTCCAAGTCACGGTGTTCCAATTGGCGTTTATGATAGATTCAGCAAGGGAGCTCGTGCTTATAAAGCAGTTTCGAAAGAGATTATTCAGCGTATAGAAGGGGGCAAATAATGGCGAAAAAAGGACTTGGTCGTGGATTCTCTTCTTTGATTCCAACCGAGATGATCATTGATGAAAAAATCGATTCAGAGTTAGGTTTGGAATATGATGAAAGCCAACTAAAAGAGCTAAAAATTAGTGATATTTCGCCTGATCCAGAGCAACCTCGCCGGCACTTCAATAAGGAAAAACTTGAAGAACTCGCAAGCTCAATTAAAATTCATGGTGTTTTACAACCAATTGTAGTCGTTCGAAAAAACTCGAAGTTTTTAATTGTTGCTGGTGAGAGGCGTTATCGCGCCTCAAAGCTCGCGGGACTAGAAAGGGTTCCTGCGGTTGTTCGCGAGCTTTCTGACCAAAACCGCCTTGAATTAAGTTTGATCGAAAATATTCAGCGCGATAATTTAAATGTTCTTGAGATGGCTGAAGCTTATTCAAAACTTCGTGAACAATTTAATTTAACGGCAAAGGAGATTGGCGAACATGTTGGTGGAAGGAGCGAAAGTGCAGTTTTGAATACTTTGCGTTTATTAAAACTTCCACAAATTGTTAAAGATTATATTGTTTCTGGCGAGTTAAAAGAAGGCCAAGCACGCCCACTTTTAAAGATTGATGAGGAAACTATAAAGAAAATTCTGCCAAAAATTATTGAAGAAAATTGGAGCTCACGTAAAATTGAACAATTCTTGGTGAATTATAAAAAACAGATTGAAGAGTCTAAAAAAGTTGAACCTAAAAAAGTGAACAATCCTTTCGAAAAAACAGTTAAGCATATTTCGAAAAAACTGAGTGCAGATGTGGATATTAAAACTTCTGCAAGAGGTTCAGGAAAGATCGTCATTAAATTTAAAAGCGAAGAAGAGCTAAAGCGACTTGAGGAAATTCTTTCAAAATAAAATAACCCCTTTAAAAGGGTTATTTTTATATTTTAATAGTTTTGTGAATATTCAAAATTGCGAATTTTATTAAAAGGAAAGATTCGAAAGGCGACGGGGCCAACAATTTTATACAGCGGAACAGTACCAAGGCCACTTCGGGAATCATATGAATTATTTCCCTCGCGATTATCACCTGAAACGAATATTTCATTTTCTGGAACAGTCCATTCTCCATCATGACTTGTATACTTTTTTGGTTCATTATTAAAATTATCATCTGGGCTAAAACCGTTAGGATGTTTATCGTTGTAAACTGTCAATTTTCCTTTTTCGACTTTCACTTTTTCGCCAGAAAAGGCGATCACGCGTTTAATAATATATTGATCTTTCATCCCGTCGATAAACTGTGGGTTTTCGAAAACAATGATCTCACCACGTTTTGGTACAAATTTTGTGTTCGTAAAATTTGCCCAAGTTAAGGGTAAGCGATTTATAATGGCTTTATCGCCGTCTTTAAAAGTTGGTTCCATACTCGAGCCAACAATTGTGAAGCTTTGAAAAATAAAAGTATTAATAAAGATTGTTCCTAAAGTTACACAAAAAAAGAAAACAAAAATCCCGAAAGTGTCGGCTATTCGAGGATGCCGTTGCCAAAAATTACTCTTCATTTTTATATTTTAGCATGATTTTTAAAGATTTTCAATTATGGTTATTTTTAAAATTGTGTGATATAATAGAGAAAGTATGGATTTTATTAGAATTTCGAAAAAACATTCTTTTTGGGGAAATATTGCGCATATTTTTTTAAATATTGTTTTGGCGGTTATTGTTTGGCTCTCCATTTACATTACTAAAACTCCTTGGATTGCAATTCTCTTGGTTTTTGTGAGCAAATGGCGAACTTTTGCTGTTCGGCCAAGATTTTGGCTTGCAAACGTAAAATCAAATCTTGTTGATTTAATTTTTTCGTTAAGCATAGTTATTTTAATGTTCTCAACAGGTATAGATTATATCTTTTCGCAAGGGCTACTATTGGCTTTATATATATTTTGGTTAACAATTATCAAACCGAGTTCAAAAGAATTATTCGTGCAAGTTCAAGCTCTTTTCACCGTATTTTTTGGGTTTTCGGCTTTATATTCGATTACTTACGGTTGGAACGAAGCTTTAATTTTTATCTTGGCATTCTTGCTCGGATATTCAACAATTCGGCATATTATGTCGTCTTATGCAGATTTAAATATTGAGATTTTCAGTCTTTTTTGGGGTCTAATTGTTGCTGAATTTGCTTGGATTTTTAACTTTTTGGTGATTGGTTATCGCATTAACTTTGCGCCATATTTTAATTTTGTAATTCCTCAGGCTGCAATTATTTTAACAGTTTTAAGTTTTATCGGTTTTAATGTGATTGTTTTAGATAAAGATAAAGAAAGGGAACGAAAAGAATTTCTACCAGAGGTGATTTTTGCGACAATTCTCATCTTGACTTTATTGTTATTCTTTTCTTCAATCCCAGTTGTGAAAGGTTAAGATATGAATTTTCGAAAATATTTTAAAAAGCCAAAAAGTCAATTTTTAATAGCCATAATTATGGTGGCGGTTGTATTTTGTATAATTATTTTAGCTCAAATTATATCAAAAAGTAATTTCAATAAGAATAAAACTGGGTCTGCAAACTTCAACTTTTCGGCAAGCGATAAGGCTTCAAATTTTGCGAATCAAATGGATTCTAATTCGATTGAGTCGGTTGCGAATAGGGTTTCGCAAAGTGTTGTTTCTATTGTTAGCAAAAATCAAAAAAGTTCAAGATTCTTTTATTCAACGGAAGATTCTGCAAGCGCAGGAACGGGAATTATTATTAGTGAAAATGGCTATATTTTAACAAACAAGCACGTTATTGAAAAATCTTCTGAAATTTTAGTTATTACTAATAGCGGCGATTATTATGAAAGCGTTAGAGTGGTTATGGTTGACCCAATGAGCGATATTGCGATTTTAAAGATTTCGAACGCAAAAGGATTGAAAGCCGCCGAACTTGGAGATTCGAAGAAGATAAATATTGGACAGCAAGTGATTGCGATCGGAAATGCTTTGGGTGAATATGACGGTACTGTCACGAGTGGTATTATTTCTGGAATTGGTCGTACGGTTGAGGCTTCTAGCGAAGACGGTTCTTCAAGAGAAGTTTTGACTGATATGATTCAAACAGACGCGGCAATTAATAGCGGAAATTCTGGTGGTCCTTTAGTGAATGCGCAAGGGCAGGTAATTGGAATTAATACTGCGGTCGCCTCTAAAGCTCAAAGCATTGGTTTTGCAATACCGATCTCTTCAGTAAAGGGTGTCTTAAAGTCTATTAGTGAAGGTAAGGAGCCGAAACGAGCTTATCTTGGAGCGAGTTATATATCAATCAATCCGCAAATTAGAAAAAAATACAATCTTGATGTTTCGAAAGGTGCTTTAGTTAAGTCAAAAAAAGGTAATGCTATTGTCTATGGTAGCCCTGCACAAAAAGCTGGTTTAAAGGACGGAGATATAATCACAAAAATTGATGGTGTTGAAGTTTCTAAAAATTCCAGCGTTAGTTCCTTAATCGGCGAAAGGTCCGTTGATGATACTGTTGAAATTTCTTATATTCGAGATGGTAGAGAAAAAAATACTCGCGCAACTCTTGAAGAATATCATAAATAAAAATAGCCTCTTTTAGCTAGGCTTACTTTAATGAGGGGATAGATTTTACTAAAAAATTATAGAGGACACTAGATATTTGTCTAAAATTTATAACAGGAGTTAAAGATGAAAGTAATAGAAAAATACGCAAAAAACAGAAAGGGAGAAAAGCTATGTGCTCATTTTTTTCTTCCGCAAAATAACGAGGAAACGAAAACCAAATTTCCGCTAGTTATTATGCTTACGGGGATGGGCCTAGTGGCTCCAAGAGTTTGAGTTGGACAAAAATCCCTCCAATGTTGAGTGAAAAAGGGATAGCTTCCCTAACCTTTGACTTCTCTGGATTAGGGGATAGTGAGGGCGATAGAAGAGAACTAACTCTGGAAAAAGGAATTGATGACTTCAAAGCTATTATCAAACTAATTGACGAGATAGATGCAGTAGATACTGACAGAATAGGCGTATTTTCTTCTAGTTTTGGTTCAAGTGTCGTTGTTGCTTCAAGAGAATTCCAAGACATAAAAGCTCACGGATTCAAGTCGCCGTGTGCCTTTCTGCCAGATGCCTATTCGAATGAGATTTCTGATGAAGCGGCAGAAAATTGGAAGACATCAGGCTGCTGCCCTGAAAATGGATACAATATAAACGTTTTATATAATCCAATGAAGTATAATATCTATAGAGAATCTTCAAATATATCCTCTTCTTGTCTTATAACACATGGGTTGAATGATGAGATTGTTCCTTTTCGGCAATCCCAATTGCTACAATCGCAATTACTGACCTCTTCAAATGATGCTGAATTAGTATTGATTGAAAATTGTGACCATGGATATACCCAAGACGGAAAATGGGAATATATGGCTAATCTTTTTGTTGATTTTTTTTGTAAATAAGCTATAGTTTGTCTTTATCTAACAAATATAGTTGGGGTGAATTGTGAAAAAATAGAAAAATCATAGACTAAGGAAAGTGTTTGTGAACTTAACGGATGACTTTACGGTAATAAATCCTATGTCAAGAAATGAGGCCAATAAAAAGCATGCAAGCAATCAGATTGATAAGGAAATCAGAAAATTTTGTAATCATAAAAAAGATATAAGAGAATATAAAGAAATATTTACTTTTAGTTATGAGCGTAATATTGACAAAATGTGCTTGACCATATAAACTACGGTTCCGTTTATTAGTGTAGATGCTTTGACAATAAGGAGGAAAAAACAAAATTCCCAAAGATTCAATTTGTAATAATTGACAATGAAGAGGCTATTTTTATCTCATCGTCTTATGCACCTCATTTATATTCTTTGAAAGGAAAGGAATTAGCGAGGCATTTAGAAAATATTTTGAACAAGCATGGCTATTAGCAATGGAATTAAAGTCGGATAACATTCTAAATAAGGATAAGATAGATTATATAGAATCCACTTACGGATAATAAAGACGACCAAGGCGGTCGTCTTTATTGTATTTATAAAATATGTGAGTTCAGATTATTTAGACTGCTGAATGTCATAAACCTATTTGGGCTATTTTTTTTCGAAAACAATTATGTAATTTTCTGAGTAAATTTTTGAAAAACCACATTTTTTGGCGTAATTTTCAATTTCCTCAAATTGAGAAGGGTCAGCTTCAAGAATAATTTTTCGCAATTTTGGTAAATCCTGAGCTTGAAAAATTAAATTAAAAATTGTCTCTAATCCATTTCTCTGAGCATAAAGTGCAATTTGCGGTTCATGGTGTAACTCGTTGTTCTTTTCGAAATTTACCCAATCTTTATTGACATAAGGCAGATTTGCTGTAATTATTGTTATTTTTGAAAGAATTTCTGACGGTATTTGGCTTAAAAGATCACTTTCAAAAAGCTCAATTTCACTTTCAAGGATTTTTATAGCGTTTAGATTCGCCATAGAAAGTGCTTGAAGTGAAATATCACTCGCAAAAAAATCAATATTTCCGCCGAGCTCAGCTTTTAGAGTGATTGGAATTATTCCAGAACCTGTACCAACATCTAAAATTTTATCACCTTTTTTGGCAATTTTTTTAGTAATTTCAATTAAGGTTTCAGTTTCTGGGCGAGGAACTAGTACATTTTCGTTCACGAAAAAAGTTCTTCCAAAAAACTCCTTTTCTCGAAAAATATAAGCTAGTGGAACTCGTTTAACCCGTTTATTTAAAAAATTATTTGCGTGAAAAACCAGAGTTTTCGAAAGCTTTTTTTGCGGATTTGCATGTAAAAAAGTTCGTTCAACTTTTAAAACGTTTGCTAAAATTAGCTCAGCATCAAGTTGTGAACTTTCAATTTTAGCATTTCTAAGTTTTTGAGCTGATTTTTTCAGCCAAGATTCAATAGTTTCTCGCATAAATTAGTTATTTTCTGAAGCGTTAGCGGCCAAGAATTCAAGTTCGGCAGCTTGCAAGTGTTCAACAATATCTGAAATTTGCCCATTCATTGCGGCTGGAATATTGCTTCTTGAAAAGCCAATCCGGTGGTCGGTGATGCGATCTTGCGGGAAGTTGTAGGTTCGAATCTTTTCGGAGCGGTCGCCAGAACCAATTAGGCTGCGGCGTTCGGCGGTAAGTTTGGCGTTTTCTTCATCAATTTTAGCTTGAAGTAGGAGCGCACGTAAAATTCCTAGGGCT
>CALIMO010000003.1 GCA_938045655.1 uncultured bacterium | reverse complement strand
GGTTTTATTTTTGCCCGTATTCCAGTTGAGTAAATCTGTTCCAGTTGATTGTTCTACGATAGTAACAGAGAAATCTTTTTGGCCTGTTTGTTCAGATAAGAATTTAATAATTTCTTTAGCTTGGTCATGCCATAACGGGTTGTTTTTTGAAATTGATGCGTGTATGTTATAGTATTTCTGATTAGCTAAATCTGTTATTTTATGGATTCTAAATTGGATACCAGAGCTGGTAGTGTAGCTTTTATTTTTCTCTATTTTTGGCGAAGTAGTGGTGCTCTGAGCTTTAGTTGTTGGTGTGTTGTTAACTGGTTTAGTCGGTTTAACTGGATTATTTATTGCCTCAATAACCCCAATGATTAGAAATACTGCTATAGTTATTATAATCGTAAACCTGAACCAAGCAACTTTTTTAAATGCATCTTTAAAAGTTTTTTGACCAGTGATTTTCTCTAGCATATAGATCCTTTCATTAAATTTATATAGATATAATACACTGAAAAAGGAATGATTTCAAGGACTCGACTATTTAAGTTTAATATATGAGTATATAAAACTAAACAAAGGAGTTTACATGTCGAAAATTTCGATTAACACTGAAAAGTATATAAAAAATAAGATTAAAGAGGTAGAAATAAACGGAAATAATTTTACAGTCCGCAAGCCTGGTGTAGGTGAACAGTTAGATTCACTTGAGAGTATAAGAGTGCTGAACAATTTTAAAAAAAGAGAATGGCTACAACTGACTCTGAATCTGAACAGGTGGAGATTATAAATTAATGAACCTTTGAATTATTGGCTCGCAATCTTTAATCTTTACTATTTTTGCGGTTTTCGTTCTCAGTTTATTTTTTAATTTATAATTGCCAGATTGTTAAGTTTCACATTTGAAGGTTTTGCTAGTCCTCAGAGGTGATTTACATGGAATCGCCTCAATTGGAGCAACAAAAAAGAGTGCAGCGTCGCCACAACACTGCACTCTTTTGGTCTTATCTTTTTCTATATAATTAAAAAGCCAAGACAAAGTGTTTACAATAAACATTTCATCTTGGCTGGGATGGAGGGATTCGAACCCCCGAGTGGCGGGACCAGAACCCGCTGCCTTACCACTTGGCGACATCCCAATACTTTTCAATTATATCAAAAAAAATAATGCTTTTCAAGAGCTTTTCGAAAACCTTTTATTGACAAAACTCATATTTTCTGCTATAATTTAGTTGTCTAAGCTTTTGCCTAGAACTTTTGTTTAGGAGGATTCAAAAAATGAATCAACAATTTTTCTTACAGGAAGAACTACTTCGAGCAATAACAACTGGAACACCAGTGAGGATCGAAGCTGATGGAAATAAAGCGATTTATATTTCACCAAAGGCAGTCTACAATCTAGATAAAGAGATTGTTGAGATTCACGGATCAGCGGAAATTGTTTATCTTGGAGGTATCGCACCAAATAGACCCATAACGCGGCGAGAAATTAAAAAAATTGTCGTATTGGCTGATGAGAATTTCAGAGTCGTAAAAATGCTTTGCGGCGAAGAAATTCCACATAGAATTGAAGAAAATGTAAAAATACCGAGTGATTCTCAAGAAGAACTTGAGATACCACCATTTTTACGGAACTAGTTCTTCACCTAAAGTCGCAAAAACGGCTTTTTTAAAAAGGTTTACCTTTCATGGTATTACTTACATCTACACCGGTAACTTCATGAATAGCTTCTATTGCTGCAAAAAATATAGATGCGAAAAAAGTAACTTCCATTTTTTCGAAAGGATTATTACCCGTAAATAACCTTAAAAGTAGAATTACACAGAATATGGCTGGTATCATAAAAATAAATTTAATAATACCGTCTATGATCCTATAATCATTCTGTCTTTGAGAGTAATTAACTTCTTGTTGTCTTTGAGAGTAATTGGTTACTTGTTCAAATTCAAAACAGATGTAAAACTCAGACAACTCTCGATGAAAAGTTTCTTTATTAACTCCGCCAAGGCCATTCATAAGATTTTCATATGCTTCTTTAATTTTTAAAAAATCATGCATATTTCCACCCATATCAGGATGATGAATTTTTGATTTTTGGCGGTATGCTTTCTTAATTTCTTCATCTGTAGCACTGGGATCTACGCCCAAAATCTCATAATATTCATTTGTTTTAACGGTTTTTTTAGTATTTTTATAAATGGCTAAAAATACACCATATTTAACTTTAGCGCCTGATTTATATTGAAAAGCCCAAATTCCATTTGCATCTTCGCCAGCATATGCCTGATAATCATTAATATCTAGTACATGATGGACGAAATTTACAGCATTTTCTCGACTTGAGAATCTTCGAGTTTCTTGCCATTCATTATTAATATATTTAATTAAATGAAATTCAACATCTTTTTTATCACGACTCAAAATATCTATAGTGCAAATTTCAACGTTATTTACAGTTATAATATAATTATGCAACCATCTACTATTAATTTCTGAACCATGAAGGCCTTCTTTTATTTTATGAATGGCCCTTTGTGCTTCTTCTAGACTATTATATGCGTTAGCACACTCCGAGCCATTATCTGTTATTTTCATTCTAACTATATAAACCATAAAATAATTTCCCTAAAAATATCACAACCATAATATCAAAAAAAAATAATTCAAGCCTAAAAAACTATTTCGCTCAAGCTTGCATTTTAAGAAATCTTGTTATAAAATTTAAACAATAAGCTTCTTGGTTCGCCGAAATCTATAAGCTTATGGGGGAGGATCATTATGAGCAGTTTTTTCATCAAACTTGTTGACGAAGCCGTAAGCGAAAGACAGCTTTCGGTTGAGCTCAACAAAATCAAACCCGTTAAAATCGAAGGTGAATCTGCAGAGCGAATCGTGAAAAATCTCGAAACGCTCCTTGAGGGAAAGGATTCCCTTAGAATAACGGCTGGAGTCAATATTTTTAGTGATAGACTAGTGCTAATGGAAGAAGTCTTCGATATTTTCGAAGAACAGAACATTAACGATTCAGCTTATTACTACAAAATATTTCAAAATTCAGGCGAAAACAATGGTTTCCAAATTTACTGTCGAAGAGGTGACAGTATTGAAATCAAAAGAATTCGTTCGAATTAAATTAATGTGGAACCTCGCAATTTTGCGGGGATTTTTTTAGTCTTGATTTTTCTTTAAAAAAGTTGTATAATATCAAAAGCGCTCGTTTGAGTAGTATATTAGAAAAGAGGAATTAATTATGGCTTATTATAACTTTTCTATTCGCGCTTCTGCTGGTAATGAATTTCTTTATGAAGGCGACAGCGACAAACTTATGCAAGACTTAAAATTCGCAATTGATGGGTCGAATCGCACAGGAACGGTTTTAGTTGAGGACGAAAAAAATCCAATTCGAAAAGAAGTTTATAAGGAATTAGAGAGAATTCGTAGCTTATTCAAACAAAATGAAAATGTTACTGGATTTGAGATTTTCGATAGCTTTCAGTATTCGAAAAAGCGAAAATTCAGTATTGAATTTTTAGAGAACGGCATAATTAAAGTTTTTAGATTAGAGGAGCAACAAGATGAAAGCCTATGAAATCAGATGTAAGGCATTGCAAGAGTTGAGAACCCTAACAAAAGAAAACCCTTCAGGGACTTTTGCCAGGAAAAAAACAAAGTATCTGTGGCTATACATTAAGAAATACTGCCGAGTAGATGAACATCAAACGCACTTTCGTTTAAAAATTACAGGAGAAGTCTACGAAGTTGATATAATAGGAAATTCGTTGACAATTTACAAATATAATTGGAAACAGATATCTTCTTAAAATAAAACCCTAAAATAGGGTTTTTAATTTTAAATAAAATTCAATACTAAGATTTTATTTTTAAGCGTAAGCATTTCTGTAAAAATTACAACATCCTACATTTAACAGATTAAAAATTGTGGAAAACTTAAAATTAGCTTAAAATTATATAAAAATATTGACTTTTAGGTTAATTCGTGATAGAATTTAAAAGATAATATCAAAAGAAAACAGACAAGGAAAATGCGAGGAATATGTCTGAATTACCAGAAAAACAAGTAAAACGGCTGAAAAGTTTGATTCAAGAAGCGGAAACGAATCTTGCGGCAGCCAAAGAATTGCTAATAAGCATTAGCGGTGAAGATAACACCGTAACAGCTCCAAGCAATTCCATCATCGAAAGCCCTCATGGCAAAGTTATTGAAGGTGTTTTCGATGGTCAAACTATGATTGGTCCAGATGGCAAAAATTACCCAGTTCCAGCGAATTACGCTTCGAAATCAAAGCTTGTGGAGGGCGATATTTTGAAGCTTACAATCAATGAAGATGGTGGGTTTATTTATAAGCAAATTGGTCCGGTTCCGCGAAAACAAATTATTGGAACGCTTATCAATCATGACGGTTCGTTCTTCGTTGAAGCGGGCGGCAATGAATATAAAATTTTGCTTGCAAGCGTGACTTATTTCCGCCTTCAAGCTGGCGACCAGGTCACAATCATCATTCCAGAAGACAACACCGACACCACTTGGGCTGCGGTCGAGGCTTCATTCTAAAAAATTTGAGAGATTTATATTAGTTAAAAATCGTGCGAAACTATTGCGAGGTCGCACGATTTTTAATTTGTTTGCTTTTTTTCGAAAACTTGCTAAATATAATCGCTTATGTTAAAATAGATAAGTTAATTATTAACCTTAAGCACATTGACAAAAGTAATATATATTTTAATATTACAACATAAAAAACCGCCTAAGCACGGGTGGGCATCGCTTAGGCGGTTTTTTATCTCTTCGACGCACCCGCTAAGGCTCGAAAAATTCGAAGCTGAAAACCCACCAAAATTCAACAAAGGGCTCGCCGGTCAAAGAGGTTACCGTGTGCAATATTTATAATTCTTATAGTATATAAAGGAGGGATAAAGAATTATTAAAATATATTGCGCATTATAACAATAGATTTAAGTTTCATTGACAAATTTTTAAATTATTTTATCAATATTTATATA
>CALIMO010000002.1 GCA_938045655.1 uncultured bacterium | reverse complement strand
TTTCAAAAATTATTTTTAGTCTGTCTGGGTTGTCGGGTGTTGGTATTTTTTTAATGCTCACTCAAACTTCTCCTAATAAAGTTGGTCCAGTTGGGATCCTTGCATTATTTGCAATGATATATTTGGTCTTTCTTGGTATTATTGCGATATTTTTATATTCTTCAAATCGGGTTTTTTCGCTTGCATATTCTTTAGTCAGAAAGGGCCAGCCTTCACTAAAAAAACAAGAAAAAAATCCAGCTTTCTTTTTGAAATATTCTGCTGCGCTCGCTTTTGCTCCAATTGGAATTATAGCAAAACAATCCACCGGCGGAGTAGGAATATTCGAAATATTATTATTGATAATTATTGAAGCAATCGCAATAATTTACATTTCAAAACGCTAACGTTTGTGATATAATAGTTACATATGGAACCGCAAAAAAATCTTGAAATTCCACGAGTTTTTGAAGCTCAATCGCAACCAATAAATAATCCTCACGAAGTGGGGAATTTTGGCTTTGAGCAAAATATAAACAGAATTGATAGTGATAAGGCTAGAGCCGAAGCTATGCAGGCTTTTTCGAATCAAGATTCTCAGCAGCCAATTTCACAAGCTATTTTGCCAGCGGTTCAGAAATCATCATCAAACAGCCCGGTAGCCGTAGTTCCAGCTACTGCAAGAGATATCGACCTCATGGAAGATGAATGGGTGAAAGATTTGAAGAAGATGATAGTTGAAACTAAGGGCGATCCATATGCTCGTGAGGTTCGATTTAAAGAAATGCAGATAGACTATTTGAAAAAAAGATATAACAGAATTATAAATGGTGGGAAGTAATGGGGATTTGGATAATATTATTTATTAGCTTTGTAATTATTTGCGTGGCTTCTTATTTTGCTTTTGATCAATATAAAAGAATGGTTCAAGAGGCGAAAAATTATGAGCGTGGCCTAAAAATGGTGCCAATTCGAATTCACCTTCCGCCTCCAAGTGATGATCTTGAGGTTGGCGGTCGTGATGAGCGGGATGTTGTAGATGAAGTTCTTTCTGAAGCTCAAACAATGTATAATATTATTGCAAGCACTGCAACGAAAGGGTTTAAAACTAAACTTTATGGTCAAAGACATATCTCTTTCGAAATTGTTGCAAGCGATGGTCTTGTTCGGTATTATGCAGTCGTTCCTGCGGTTTTGACCGAAACGATCAAGCAAGCAATCTCTGCTGCATACCCAGCTGCTCGTCTTGAAGAAGTTGAAATGGAGAATATTTTTTCTCAACAAGGAAAGATGCAAGGTGTGATTGGTGGTGAATTCGAACTTAAAAAAGACTATTTTTATCCAATTGCAACGTATCAAGAAAGCCGTCGTGATGCTGCCCGCGCATTATTAGATGCCTTGAGCGGTGTTGAACGTGGAGATGGAGCGGCGATTCAAATTATGTTCAGACCCGCACCTGAGAGCTGGACTCTTAAATCTAATGAAAGGGTTGAATCAATTCGAAAGGGTAAAGGTAAGAAAAATAATAATGCTACAGCCGTACTTGATATTATGGAAGCTTTATGGAAGCCGCCTACATACGGTTTAAATACTTCGAGCACCGAATATCCACAGCTTACGGCTCTAGAAAATGAAGAAATCCAAGCAATTGAAGATAAAACTAAATATCCAGGTTATGAAGTTTTAACTCGGGTGGTAACTTCTTCTTCAACGGCTTCGAAAAGTCAAGCAATTTTACAATCTATCGTCTCGGCATTTTCTTTATTTGATTCGCCGCGATATAATGGTTTCAAATTTAATATGACTAATAATATTGACGAATTAGTTACTGCTTATATTTTTCGATTTTTCCCTCAAAGTATAAATCAGAATATCTTGAATAGTGTTGAGCTTTCAACAATTTTTCACTTACCAAATCAAAATTCAATCCCAACGGGCAAAATTGAGCGTCAAAGAATTCGGCAAGTTGATGGCCCGACTGAGCCAATGAAAGAAGGTCTATTGATTGGAGTGAATGAATTCCGCGGTGTTGAAAAGCAAATTCGTCTTGGAGTTAATGATCGCCGCCGCCATACATATATCATTGGTCAGACTGGTATGGGTAAATCTAAGCTCCTTGAAAATTTGGCTTATCAAGATATAATGGACGGACGAGGTTTCTGTTTTATTGATCCGCACGGAGACTCTGTTGAAGAATTACTCGGGATGATTCCTCAATCGCGAATGGACGATGCGATTTATTTCGATCCGAGTGATACCGAGAATCCACTTGGCTTTAATATTTTTGAGGCCTCAAGTCCTGAAGAGATGGATTTTGTGATTTCCGAGACTAATTCAATGCTGAAATCTCTCTATGATCCGGGAAACACTGGTGTTGTTGGCCCTCGAATGGAGAATATTGTTCGAAATGCGGCGTTGCTTCTAATGAGTGACCCAGATGGAGGAACTTTTATGGATATTCCAAAAGTCCTTGTTGACCCAGAGTTCGCAAAGCAAAAAATTAAGTACCTTCGAAATCAGCGCGCAATCGACTTCTGGACAAAAGAGTGGCCAGCTTCGCAAAAATCTAATGATGCAGGAGAACTTGTTTCTTGGGTTGTTTCTAAGTGGGCACCCTTCGAAAGTGGATTGGTTAATAATATTATTGGCCAGAAAAAGAGTGCATTTAGTATTCGCGAAGTTATGGATAACA
>CALIMO010000001.1 GCA_938045655.1 uncultured bacterium | reverse complement strand
AACTTATAATTTTGAAGTGATTTTTAAGCCCGAAGAAGAGGAACGGCTAAAAACTCTAATTCAAGCTGTTTGGGCAAAAATTAAATCATTTGATTTTGAACTAGATGAAGAAAAATATTCGAAAGACATAAAAGGAACGCGAGCTTTTGAGGCAGATTTAATCGCGGATTTTAAGGATTTGAATAACTAATGAATAAAGATTTTTTTGAAAAAGACTATCTTTTAACCCGTGTTGATTTTGATAGAAATCAAAAACCACGTTGGAGATTGGCAGATTTGGATTCTGGTGAGATTCTAAGCTTCTCACCGGAATTTGAAGAACCGATTTCAATAGAAATTAACCTTTCAAAACGATTTTGTATTGGTTGGCATAGTTTGGAAACGGGTGAGGATTTTGTCTGCCCAGAAAATTATGAACTTGACAAAAAATATGAACAATGTCAAAATTGCCAAAAGAAAACCGGCTTTAATCCAGCATTTTATAATGTAAAAGATGGGGAAATTTCAAAACAACAGATTGAGCGAAATTTGCAGCCACATTTTGTTTATTTGGCATATTTTTCAGATGAAACTATCAAGGTTGGAATTAGTTTTGCAGGACGAGGAATTGCAAGATTGCTTGAGCAGGGGGCAAGAGCCGCGTTGATTTTAGGTGAATTTTCGAGTGCAAATGTTGCTCGAAATTATGAAGAGAAAATATCCAAAATGCCAAATTTTTGTGAAAATGTCAAGGCGAATGCAAAATTAAAATTGCTTGAACAAGATTTTGTTTTTTCAAAAGCAGAAAAAGCGCTTCTTGATGCTCGCAAAAAAATAGAAACCGCTCAAAAAGTAGTTTTCGAAAAGCAAGATCCAATAGATTTAAATAAATTTTATGCAAAAAATGGCAAAATTCCAAGCGGAGAAATACTTGAAATACAAAATTGTCCGCAAAATCAAAACGGTGAAACTTTGATTTTTTCAGGTATTTTAAAAGCTCAAGTTGGTTATATTTTACTCGCTGAACAACAGGGTGAAATTATTTCAATACCGCTTAAAAAATTTACAGGGCGAAAAATTCGAATTTTACCAGAAATTATTGAACTTAATTTACCAGAACGACAGGCTAGCTTGTTTGATTTTTAAGTAAAAAGCTGATAAAATAGAACTAATGAGTAAAGCATTATATCGCAAATATCGGAGTAAGAAATTAAGTGAAGTTGTGGGTCAAAAACACATCACAACAGTGCTTGAAAATGCTTTAAAACAGGGGAAAATTGCCCATGCTTACCTTTTTACTGGCCCACGCGGTGTTGGTAAAACTTCTATTGCGCGAATTTTAGCCCACGAAATTAATAATCTACCATATTCTGAAGAAGATAATCACCCAGATATTATTGAAATTGATGCCGCTAGCAACAACGGAGTAGATGATATCCGCCAGCTTCGAGATAACGTGCAAATTGCGCCGTTTTCCGCCAAATATCGTGTTTACATTATAGATGAAGTTCACATGCTTTCGAAAGCTGCTTTTAACGCGCTCCTCAAAACACTTGAAGAGCCACCAGAACACGCCGTTTTTATTCTTGCCACAACCGATGCTCACAAATTGCCAGCAACAATTATCAGCCGAACTCAGCGGTTTGTTTTTCGATTTATTTCAAAAGAAGATGTTTGTGCTCATTTAGAATTTATTGCCAAAAACGAAAAAATTAATATTTCGAAAGAAGCAAT